>JBBAVQ010000091.1:0-3042 GCA_040397625.1 Pirellulales bacterium
GTCTTCACCACCGGGATCGAGCCCGAGAGCGTCGGGTAGCCGGCCTGGGTCTGCGTCTGTGTACCGCTCGTCACGTTGATCGTGATCACCGCCGGGGCGGCCGACGTGAACACGAGGTTGAGATCGTTGCCGCTCTGAGCGATCGAGAAGGAACCGCTATTAAGGTCGTTGGCAAAGCCGCCGGTGCCGTTGGTGGCGCTGGTGGCGATCAGGAACTTGTTGGCCGCGAAGCCCGTGATGCCGCCGCTGGCGGTGGCGATCTTCCATGAGTAACTCTGGCCGGCGTCGAAGTTGGCAGCCGAACCGCTCACGTCGGGCGAGATGCCGGCGAGCGTCCAGAGATTGACCTTGAAGGGATCAGCCGAGGTCGACGCGATCGACAGCGTGCCGCCGACGTTGAGCAGATCCCAGGAGGTGGACACCCCGGCCGTGCCGGTCGCAGAGAGCATCTGCCAGTTGTAGTTTCCTCCGGAGCCCAACGTGACGTTGTCGGTAATCGTGAGCGTGCCGGGGCTGGCGCCAGGCGAGACCGTCGCTCCGCCGGCGATGGCCACGCCGCCGACGACGGTGCCGTCGCCGCCGAGCGTCTGGGTCGCCGGCACGGCGTAGGCTCCGGTGAGCACGTCGGCCACGCTGAAGGACGCCCCCGCTCCGACCGTGATCCGCGACGAGGCTGCGACCGAGCCGTTTTCGCCGAGCGACAGGGTGCCGGCCTCGATCGACGTGGCTCCGGTGTACGACTGGGCGGTGCCGAACGTGAGCACGCCGGCCCCGGACTTGACGAGCGTTCCCGTGCCCGTGATGTCGAGGTCGTAGGCGATGTCGTCGGACCGCTTGAACACGAGCGTGGCGTTGTTGACCACCGGTCCGGTGCCGAGATTTCCCGTCGTGCCGCTGTTGCCGATCTGGAGCGTGCCGCCGCTGACCGTCGTCGTGCCCGAGTAGGTGTTGGCCCCGGAGAGAATCCACTTGCCGGAGCCGGTTTTTGCAAGCGGGATCGACGTGGTGACGCTGGCGTATGCCTGGTCGGCGATGACGGAGCGAATCTCGCTGTCGGTGGTGTTGGTCCCGCTGAGCGTGAGCGTACGCGACGGGGCGGTGTTGTCGCCCTGATAGTTCGTGTTGAAGCGGCCGTTGTCATACGGATTCGCGCCGGCGGCGGAGCGGTTGGCGGCGTCGAAGATCAGCGGGCCGCTGCCGTTGTTGGTGATGGTGGCGCCGCCGATGGCGGTGTTGGCCGGGCCGGCGCCGACGGTGATGTAGCGGTTTGTGGTCTCACCGGTGCCGGTGTAGATGATCGAACCGGAAAGGTTGCCGTTGCCCACCTGGATCGGCAGGTTGCCGGCGCCCAGCGGGCTCGGAGCGCTGATGTTTTCGAAGCGATCCACCGACACCGCCCCCACGTAGATCTGCATCATGCCCGTGAAGGTGTTCTCGCCGTTCAGGAACAGCGTGCCGCCCGTGCCACCTTTACGAAAAATGAGACCAGACGAAGCCTCGCTGACCGCGCCGCTGAGGATCAGGTTGTGGGCGAGGGAACCAAAGCTAGCGGTGTAGATCAGCGTGCTGCTCGCCGAGGTGAGCTTCAGATCGTTCTTGATTTCGTCCGTCATGCTGATCGCGTTCGAGGCCGCCGGATTCGTCGAACGGATGTCGCCGTAGAGCGTGATCGCGCTGCCGGAGAGCACGAACTGGCCGTTCTTTCCAGCCGTGCCGTCGTTGGTGAACTGGATACCGGCCGAGTTGCCGATGATGGTCGACTTCACGGCCGTGACCGAGTCGTTGAACGACGAGGTTTTGGTGGTGCCCGAGAAGGTGATCGTGTAGGTGCCGGACGACAATGGCGGTGTGGACCAGTTGGCTGCATCCGACCAGAAGGTGGTCGTTCCGCCGCCCGTCCACGTGGTGGTCTGGGCCTCCGCCAGGCATGCTGACAAGAGCACCACTGCCGCCACGGGAGTCCAGAACCAGCCCGGCGATCTCATGACCATGCTCCTCGGCCTGTGGTGTCGGTTGTCAGTTGGTCCGCCGGCGACCTCGCCGTGCCGCGAAGAGCCCGGCCAATCCCGATGCGATGAAGGCGACGGTCGTCGTCGGCTCGGGCACGATCGTCAGCACGAGCGAGCTGCCCACGATGTCGAACGTGCCGGTGTTGCCGCCGCCGAGGTTCGTGTAGCTGAAGTCGCCAGCCGCGAAGGTGGTGGAGCCCGTCCAGGAGGCGAGGGTGTAAGTGCCCTGAGTCGTGGCGTTGCCGAGGTCGAAGCGGAACGCGGCGCCAGAGCCCTTCGAGAAGTTGCCGGTGATGTTGGCGAGGTCGGCGGCGTTGCTGGCGCCGAGGTCGAACAACCAGTCGGTCGTCGATCCGGCCGTGGCGCCGCCGTTCCAGGTGACGCCGCTCGAGAACGTCAGCGTGCCGATACCGCTGCTGCCTGGGGCGACGATGCCGGACACCGTTGCCGCGGACCCGATGACGCCGGTCCCGCCAAGCGTGGCCCCGGCGAGCACCTGCACGGGATTGCCCGCCGCGGAGAGCGTCCCGGTCACGAGGAGCGTGCCGTTATTCACCTCGGTGCCGGCGGTGTAGGTGTTCGAGCCGGCGAGTATCCACTTGCCGGAGCCGACCTTTTTCAAGGCGATGGCGCCCGCCGTACCGTTGTTGTCTTGGATCACGCCGTCGATGCGGTTGTCGCTGGTGTTCGATCCGGAGAGCGTGAGGTAGCGGGCTGTGTTGACGTTTGTCCAGCCGGCGAGGTTGAACGAGCCAGACGAAAAGACCACCGCACCCGAGCCATTGTTGGTGACCTTCGAACCGCCGCCGTTGCTGGCGGTGTTGGATCCGAGCTGAAACTGCCGGTTCGTCGTCTCGCCGCCGCCGGTGTAGATGATCTCGCCGTCGGCGACACCGTTCCCAACGCGGGGCGCCGTGAGGCTCATGCCCATCGGGCTCGCTTCACCGACATTCCCAAACCGCGGAATGATCACACCCCCGGTCTGGATCCGCATCTGGCCGCTGAAGGTGTTGTTGGCGCTGAGCGTCATGTA
>JBBAVQ010000091.1:3142-10530 GCA_040397625.1 Pirellulales bacterium
CACGCGGTCGTTGACGGATGACGTGTTCGTCGTGCCCGAAAACACGAGCGTGGCGCCGGTGGGGTTGGGGAGCGCGGACCAGTTCCCACTGGTGCTCCAGAGGTTGTCGGCCCCGGCCCCCGTCCACGTCTGTTGGGCGTCGGCATGGTTACCGACGAAACCACAGGTCACGAGGCTCATGGCCACGAAGACCATCCGCAGATCACCTCGACTCATGATGAATCTCCTGTGCAAGCGAATCCAGTCGGTGGAACGATCAATTCGGTTTGAGGAAACCAGCCCCCGGCGACTAAGGAAACATTGTTTACTTTGTTTGAGAAGCGTGTCAAGAGATCGGCGAACCACCTTTTTTCGCCGCACGAGCGTCTACCGGAGGGCGGGTGCCCAGGTCTGCGTGATTTCGTGAATGATGCCGGCGACGGCGGCCTGTTCCTTGCTCGAACGGGTTCGCTCGACCCGGCAGTCGGCCACCGAGGCGGCGAGTCCCAGTCGGTTGAGTGCGGCTCGCACGGCGTCGAAGCGGGCGTCTGACACGAGAAACACGCGGCTGTGGATCAGCAGTCGCGTGGGGTTGAGGATGTTGATCGCCATGGAGGCCGCCAGGGCGAGCCGGTTGGCGACCGTATCGATCTCCCGGGAAAAGTCGGTCGGCCGTTCGTCGAGCCGCCGTGCGACCTCGGCCGGCGCGAGGGCCGTGCCGACTTTTGCCGAGACGAGCCGCACGATGGCCGCGTCGGTGGCGAGTGTTTCCAGGCAGCCGCGATTGCCGCAGCCGCAGAGGCTTCCATCCGGATCGATGACCACGTGGCCGATCTCGCCCGCCATGCCGCTGTGGCCTGCGACGAGTGCTCCGCCGCTCATGACCCCCAGGCCTAGGCCGGTGGTGATGTCGAAGACGCAGAAGTCATCGCGGCCCGCGGCGTCGCTGCACGCTCGCTCGCTGAGGCACAAGGCCGAGGTGCCCTTGAGGAGCCGGCAGCGCACCCCGATTTGTGCCTCCAGGTCGCGGGCCGGATTGCGGCGGTCGAGCATGTGGAGGTTGGCGCAGCACACCACCTCCTGTTCGCGGTCATTGATCAGGCCATCGACCACCACGCCGATGCCCTGCGGAGCGCCGGCCAGGCCCACAAGTGCCGCTCGGCATTCCTGGTCGAGGGCGGCGATCAGCCCCTGATAGGTCGCGGGAGTGACGAGTTGCCGCGTGCGGTGGTCGTCGATTCTGCCATCGAGTCCCGCAACGACGATCGTGCAGCGATCGGCATTGACGAGCACGCCGAGGACCAGTGCCGACGCGCTCGCCATCCGCACCAGGCGGCCCGGACGCCCCATGGCCGGTCGCACCGGGTCGATCTCCTCGAGGAGCCCCTGCTCGAGGAGCGAATCCACGACCTTCGACACCGTCGGGGCGGTAAGGCCGGAGATCTTTCGCAGCCTGGCCCGCGACGAGGGGCCGCTGATCTGCAGGAACTCGAGCAGTCGCCGCTCGTTGATGCGGCGGAGCAGTGCCGGCTCGACGCGAATCTTCGTGGACCGCATGCGTTCGTCGCCCCGTCGTCAGGTACGGCTGTTGTCAGTGTCCGGCCGGTCGCTGGAAACCACCTATCGTAACCGACGCACCTGAGCGTTGGTCATCGTTCTGCCCCGCTCCTGCTCTGGCCTCCGCTCCGGCTCTGGTCCCCGCCACTGCTCTTGCCATAGATCGGGTGATCCGGCGGGATCACCTGCCGCACCATGCCCGCATCCCACTCGCGAAAACTGCGGGCGAGGGTAGCGGCCCGATCTGGCATCTGATCGGCCAGATCGTGGGCCTCTGCCGGATCGTCGGCGACGTGATAGAGCTGCGGCGGATCGCTCCCCTCCAGCACGAGCTTCCAGTTCCCCTCGCGGACCGCGCCGAGCCGACGGGCGAGATTCGTGTCTTGATCGGCCCGCCGCCAGTCGGCGTGGAGGTTGTAGATCCAGAAGAGCCGTTCGTGCGGCACGCCGGCGGAGTTGCCGAGGAGGTAGGGAATGAGGTCGACGCCGTCGAGCGGCTGCGGCGGATCAACACCCGCCGCCGTCGCTGCCGTGGCACACACGTCCATGCAGTGGACCATCGGCGCGAACCGTTTGCCGGCCGGCACCACGCCTGGCCAGCGGACGACAAAGGGCACGCGGATGCCCCCTTCGAGCACGTCGAACTTCTGCCCCCGGTGCGGACCGTTCGACGTTCCCAGTACCGGCGGTTCGCCGCCGTTGTCGCTCAGGAAAAACACGAGCGTGTTGTCATCGACGCCGGCGGTCGTGATCGCGTCCATCACGCGGCCCACCGCGGCGTCGAGCCGGCTGATGATCGCCGCCGCCATCCGCCGCTTGCCGTCGAGGTGGGCGAAGCGGTCGAGATCGGCCTGCTCGGCCTCCTGCTTGAGGTGCGCCGCCATGAAGGCGACGTGGAGGAAAAACGGCTTATCGGCCCTGCTTTTCGCATGGCTTTCGATGAACGCCGCGGCGCGATCGGCGAGCACGTCGTCCACCCAGCCGGCATGCACCGCCCGCTCGGTGCCCGTGATCAGCGGCGGATCAACGTACTTTCCCGATGCCCCGATCCAGCCGCAGAATGAATCAAAACCTCGTGCGAGCGGCCCGTAGTCGCCCCGGCCGAGGTGCCACTTGCCGATCAGGGCCGTGTCATAGCCCCGCTCGCGCAGCAGCTGTGGCAGCAGTGTTTCGCGGAGGTCCATGGCCGCCGTCGGCCCGTCCAGCGGCCGGTTGTCTTCGATGCCAAACCGGCTTGGATACCGCCCGGTGAGCAGGGCGGCCCGCGTGGGTGAGCAGCTGGGCGTGGCGTAGGCCTGCGTGCATACCGTGCCCTCGCGGGCGAACTGGTCGAGGTGGGGTGTGGGGATGTCGGTGCCGCCGGAAAACCCGCAGTCGCCCACGCCCAGGTCGTCCACGAGGATCACAACGACATTGGGGGAAGGCGGGGCGGCTTGGGCAGGAGTTCCGATCACCGCGGCGGCGAGTAGCAGCGCGACGGTGAGTGCCGACCGGCGGATGGCGCATCGTCGCATCGAGTTTCTCTTCCTGATGGGAATCGAGCCGCGCCGCGGCTGCGGTGGTCGAACGCGACGGCCCTGCGACCCGCATGCTACCCTGCCGTGGCATTCCGGCGGGGGAGTCTATTCCGATGCAGTCACGAACCAGCGCGCTGATGATCGTCTTGATCATGGCGGCGATGCTGGCATTCGAGACCGGCTTCGCCCGCGAGACGACGCGGCCCAACATCGTCGTGATCCTCGTGGATGACATGGGCTTTTCCGACCTCGGCTGCTACGGCGGCGAGATCCCCACGCCGCATCTCGACGCCCTCGCGGCGAACGGCCTGCGGTTCACGCAGTGCTACAACACCGCCCGCTGCTGCCCCACGCGGGCGAGCCTGCTCACCGGCCTCTACTCCCATCAGGCCGGCGTTGGCCACATGACCGACGACGAGGGCCTCCCTGGCTACCGCGGCCGGCTCAACGACCAGTGCGTGACGCTCGCCGAGGTTCTCGGCGACGCCGGCTACTTCACGATCATGTCGGGCAAGTGGCATGTGGGACAGAACCATGGCGTGGTGCCGTGGACCCGCGGCTTCGTTCGGAGCTTGAACCCCGCCGCGGGCGGTTTTTACTTCGCGGGATCGCCCAGGTACGACCTCTCGCTCAATGGCGAGGCGATCGCCGCGGATGATCCGCGACTTCCGGCGGATTGGTACACGACCGACCTCTGGACGACGTTCGGGCTGAGGTTCATCGACGAGGCGCGGGACGCCGGCAAGCCGTTTCTCCTTTATCTCGCCCACAACGCGCCGCATTTCCCCCTTCAGGCACCCGCCGCCGAGATCGAGGCGTTCCGCGGCCGCTACCGCGACGGCTGGGATCTTCTTGCCCGCCGGCGGTTCGAGCGGCAGCAGGCTCTCGGCCTCGTCGATGCCCGCTGGACGCCCGCTTCGCGGCCCGATGCCGTGGCGGCGTGGGAGTCGTTGTCACCCGCCGAACAGGAGCGATTCGACCGCGTAATGGCGGCATATGCGACGACGGTGCACCTGATGGATCGCGCGGTGGGAACCCTCGTGCAGGGCCTCCGCGACCGCGGTGTGCTCGACGACACACTGATCCTGTTTCTCAGCGACAACGGTGGCAACGCCGAGAGCGGGCCCGCCGGGCGGACGATGGGCGACCCCTCGAAAGCCGACTCGAACTGGTTTTGCGGCGCGAGCTGGGCGCATCTGCAGAACGTCCCGTTCCGCAAGTCGAAGCACTACGTGCACGAAGGAGGCATCGCCACCCCGCTGATCGTCCACTGGCCGAATGGGATCGCAGCTCGAAACGAGCGGCGTGCGCAGCCGGCCCACGTGATCGACGTCATGCCGACCTGCCTCGATATCGCCGGCGCCGTGGCTCCCGCCACACGCGGCGGCCGGCCCGTCCTGCCTCCCGCGGGCACGAGCCTCGTGCCGGCGTTCCGGGGCGAGCCGCTCGACCGCGACACGCTCTTCTGGGAGCACGAGGGCAACGCGGCGGTCCGCACTGGCGATTTGAAGCTCGTCCGCGATGGCCGTGCAGGCACCTGGGAACTCTACGATCTCGCTGCCGATCGCACGGAGCAACACGACCTCGCCGCCGAGCGACCGGCCGATGTGGCGGCGCTCGCCGCGCGATGGCAGGATTGGGCCGCGCGGGTTCACGCCGAGCCCGCCCCCGAGCGGAAGAAGCCGTAAGGAAGCCGACCGTGCAACTCACGCTGCTGGACTGGGGGATCGTGGCCGCCGCGTTCGCGGTCTACCTCGTCGTCGGCCTCTGGGCCGGCCGGACGGCGGGCGGGGGCTACGACGACTACTTCCTCGGGGGCCGCGGCCAGCCCTGGTGGCTGTTGGGAACCTCGATGGTGGCCACCACCTTTGCGACCGACACGCCCAACCTCGTGGCGGGCATCGTCCGCGAATACGGCGCGTTTGGAAACTGGCTCTGGTGGGCGTTTCTGCTCTCCGGGAGCGTGACCACCTTCTTCTTCGCCCGCCTCTGGAGGCGGAGCGGCGTGCGGACCGACGTCGAGTTCTACGAACTCCGCTACTCGGGCGCCTCCGCCGCCTGGCTTCGCGGGTTTCGAGCCGCCTATCTCGGCGTGCTCTTCAACGTGCTCATCATGGCGAATGTCACGCTCGCCGCGATCAAGATCGGTGGCGTCTTGCTCGGCCTCTCGCCGCTTGCCACGGTGGCCACGGCCGCGGGCATCACGCTGGCGTATTCCATGGTGGGCGGCCTCACCGGCGTGCTGCTCACCGACCTGGTGCAGTTCGCGGTGGCGATGGTCGGGTCGGCGGCTGCGGCGGCCTACCTCGTCGGCCTGCCCGAAGTGGGCGGCCTGGCGGCGCTCGTGGCCCGGCCCGAAGTCGTACCGCGGCTGGCTCTGCTTCCCGATCCGGCGGTCGTGTCGTTCGACGCGCTGCTGACCGCGTTCCTGCTGCCGCTTGGCGTGCAGTGGTGGTCGTCGTACTACCCCGGCGCCGAACCAGGTGGGGGCGGCTACGTCGTGCAGCGGATCCTCGCGGCGCGTGACGAACGGCATGCGGCCGGCGCCACGCTCCTCTTCAACGTCATGCACTACGCCGTGCGGCCGTGGCCCTGGATCCTCGTCGGCTTCGCGTCGCTGGTGGTGTTTCCGACGCTGGAGTCACTCCGGCAGGCCCATCCGGGGATGGATCCTCAGTTCGTGCAGCACGACCTCGCCTATCCCGCGATGCTTGCTCGCCTGCCGCCGGGGCTGCTCGGCCTGGTGGTCACCTCGCTGATCGCCGCCTACATGAGCACGATCTCCACGCAGATGAACTGGGGCTCGAGCATCGTCGTCAACGACCTCTACCTGCGGTTCGTCAATCCTCAGGCCAGTCCGGCCCGCCAGGTGCTCGTGGGCCGGCTGGCCACCGCCGCGCTCTTGGTGCTCGGCTGCGGGCTCGCGCTGCAGATGCGCGACGCCCTGAGCACGTTTCAGCTCGTGATGCAGGTGGGCGCGGGAACCGGCCTGCTCTTCATGGTCCGCTGGTTCTGGTGGCGGATCAACGCGGCGGCGGAGATCGCCGCGATGGTGGTCTCGTTCGGCGTGGCGGCTACGTTCTTCGCCTGGCATCAGTTCGATCCCGCCGCGGTGCCCCCCGTCTGGCAGCAGATGCTCGTCGGCGTGGCGGCTACGACCGTCGCCTGGCTCGTGGTCACGTTTCTTGCGCCGGCGACCGACGCGGAAACGCTCGAGGCGTTCGTCGCGCGGGTGCGGCCCGGCGGACCGGGCTGGCGGGCGGTGACCGCCCGGATGCCGGCAGCCCTCCGGCCCGCCGCCGACGGCGATCTCTGGACGGCCCTCGTGGCGACGGTCGCTTCGACGATCGCCACCTGGGCGGCATTGTTCGCCGTGGGCCTTCTCCTCTACGGACAGGTCGGGGAGGGCGGCGTGGCAGCCATCGTCGCCATCGCCGGCGGGCTCGTGGTGCGGTCCTGCTGGAACCGGCTGGTGTTCCATTGACTCGACCGTCATCTTCCTGCCCAATACCGCCTCATGACAGCGACCCCAACCATGCCGATCCTTGCCACTCCCTACGACGTGCCGCCGGACAAGATCGCGGCGTATCGCCGCGACGGCTGGGTGCGGCTGGACGGCGTCATGCCGCCTCCCGACCTGGCTCCGTTCCGCGACGCCATCAGCAGCCACACGATCGGCTTCGCCTCCGGGCTCGCCCCGCTGGAGCAGCGAGACACCTACGGCAAGGCCTTCATCCAGTACACGAACCTCTGGGCGGCCCACGACGACGTGCGGCCGTTCAGTCTCGCGCCGCGGTTCGCGAAGATCGCCGCCGAGTTGATGGGCGTGCCGGCCGTCCGGATTTACCACGACCAGGCGCTCTTCAAGGAGGCTGGCGGCGGCCTCACGCCGTGGCACCAAGATCAGCAGTACTGGCCACTCGACGGTGCCCGCTGCATCACGATGTGGATGCCGCTGGTGGACTGCCCGCAGGCGATGGGCACGATGCGATTCGCCGCCGGCAGCCAGCAGCTCGGCTACCTCGGCCCGCTCGACATCTCCGATCGGAGTGAGGAGCGTCTGAAGCGGCTGATCGCCGAGCACGGCCACCCGCTCGCCGAGGCGGGCGACATGCGGGCTGGCGATGCGACCTTCCACGACGGCTGGTGCATCCACGGAGCCCAGGGCAATGCGTCGAGCAAGGTCCGCGCCGTGATCACGGTGATCTACATGGAGGCCGACGCCGTGGTCACCGAACCCGATCACCCGAGCCGCGAGAAGGACCTGAAGACGTGGCTGCCGGGCCTACGGGCCGGCGACGTCGCGGCCAGCCCGCTCAACCCTGTGGTGTGGCC
>JBBAVQ010000092.1:0-10483 GCA_040397625.1 Pirellulales bacterium
ATCCTGGCTTCGCTTGCCGCCGAGCCCGGCTCTCGGGCACGGGCAGCCCCTCGCTCGATCCGGCTTCAGGAAGCCCAATCGCGTAAGCGATGGGGGCATGCCGGCACGACCGCACCGCTCGGCCTCAGGAAGCCCAATCGCGTGAGCGATGGGGGCATGCTGGCTCAGTTGCACCGCTCGGGACTGCCCATGCCCGTCGCCGGACGCTCGCTGCGGGCTCCGGCCCTCCGCTCGCTGCACGCCGGCTGCGCTTCGCCATCCTGGCTTCGCTTGCCGCCGAGCCCGGCTCTCGGGCACGGGCAGCCCCTCGCTCGATCCGGCTTCAGGAAGCCCAATCGCGTAAGCGATGGGGGCTCTGCGTGTCTTCACGCTTCGCATTCCGCGGGGCCCGTGGAATCGGCGATCACTCCGCGCCGGCTCTGGCCCGTTCGATCAGGAAGTCGACGAGTTCCTGGCACCGGAAGAAACCTTCCCACATCGAGTGCCCCTGGCCCTTGGCGACGACCAGCGTGACGAGGTCACCGCGGCCGGCCGCCTCGTAGCGGCTCTTGAGCCGTGCCGAGTTGGGCTCGAGCGGCACCATTTGGTCGCCGTCGCCGTGGATGATCCAGAACGGCACGCCCGCCTTCGCGGCCACGTCGATCCGCTCGATCGGGCAGAGCTCGGACGCTCTGGCGGCGAGATCCTCCGGCAAGAGTCCGTAGGCCGGCGCTGCCTCGTTGATCCCCGGATAGGTCCGCCAGTCGTAGACGGGATAGATGCCGCCGACGCCCGCGGTCAGTTCCGGATGGGCGATCGCCCACGAACTCGCCCACAGGCCGCCACGGCTGCGGCCCAGGAATGCCGGCTTCGTGGCGTAGCCGCGGCGGACCATCTCGGCGTGGAGCGCCTCCATCGCCCTCACCCCCGCCGGGTTGCCGTACGACTCACCGGTATCGATGCCCGCCACCGCCACACCCGCTGCGGTAAACCGTTCGTGCATCCACGTCTCGGCCTCGTCGGGATACGCCGGCAACGTGGGGCCGTAGAGGATCCAGGGCTTCGGCCCGCTCGGCACGTCGGCGGCCGCGGGCGTGAACACAAACGCCGTCTTGCCCTCCACCGTGAACACCTCGCCGGGAACGACGAGGATTTTGGTGGGCTCGGCGGCGCCGGCCAACGCAGCCCAGCAGGTCGCCAGCAGCAAAGTGATGGTGGTGATGGTGCGGCTCATCGCAAGGCTCTTCGGGCAGGAGAGGGCGGTGGAGCGGGACGGCCCGCCTGTGACGCCGTCAGGCTGGAACGTGCGACAGTTCTGCAAATCGCTCGAGCAGCGTCATGGCCGTGCCGCTGTCGATGGCATGTTCGGCGAGGCTACGGGCCGCGGGCTTGTCGGCCGCTCGGCCGGCTGCCCAGAGCACGGCGGCCGCGTTGAGGACGACGACGTCGCGTCGCGGACCCCGGCAGCCGCCGAGCACCTCGCGGATCGCGGCCGCACTCTCCTCGGGGCCCGCGACCTCGAGGTCGGCGAGGGCCGTCGCCGGCGCGGTGGCCAGTCCGAAATCCTCCGGCGTCCACCGGCTGCGGGCCATGCCAGTCGGCGTCACGTCGATCACGTCGGTCGGCCCGAAGAGACTCACCTCGTCGAAGGCCCTCGATGCCCCGGCCGCGTCGTCGTGGCCCACGTGGCCCGAGACGACCAGCGCCCGCGCGGCGCCCAGCAGCCGGGCCGCCTCGGCCATCGGCTCGCGGGCCGCGGGCCGGCCCACGCCGATCACCTGCACCGTCGCCCCGGCGGGATTGCAGAGGGGGCCCACGAGATTGAAGACGGTCGGCCGTCCGAGCGAGCGGCGGAGCGGACCGACGCGGGCCATCGCCGGATGATGCACCGGCGCCAGGCAGAAGCAGAATCCGAGTTCGGCAAGGCAGCGGCTGCTCACGTCGGGCGACGCATCGACCTTCACGCCCAGCTGCTCGAGCACGTCCGCCGATCCGGTGCGGCTGGAGACGGCGCGGTTGCCGTGCTTGGCGACGGGCTGACCGGCGGCGGCGACGACGATGCCGGCTGCCGTCGAGATGTTGAACGAGCCCGACCCGTCACCCCCGGTCCCGCAGGTGTCGGCGACGGCTGTGGGGGCATGGCGGACCGACAGCATCCGGCTCCGCAGAGCGGCCGCCACGCCGGCGATCTCCGCGGCCGACTCGCCGAGGTCGGCGAGCGCCACGAGCCAGCGGCCGAAGGCATCGAGGTCGATTGTGCCTGCGAGCACCGCGTCGACCAGATCGCGGACCTCGGCTGCAGGCCGGCGGTCGCCCCGGCGGACCTCCGCCGTCCAGCCAGCAACGTCGATGAGGCGTGAGCCTGGCGGCGTGGCAGGTGTGTCGCTCATGAGAAACCGGGGCCGGCAGGCCTCGGGGAACACGGTTTTGGATACGATTGGCGTCGGGCCAGCCCAGCGATGGGCCGACCACCACACAGCCTACCCGACGCCCGAGGAGCCCCGCTGCAGTGCCGCCGACCACGCCCCGCAAGGTGATCATCGACTGTGACCCCGGGATCGACGACGCCGCGGCGCTGGCGATGGCCCTGTTTGACCCGCGGCTGGAAGTCGTGGCCGTCACCGCCGTGGGCGGGAGCGTGGGGGCCGAGCAGGCGACTGCCAACGTCCAGTCAGTGGTGGGGTTTCTCGACCCGCCGCGGCTGCCGCGCCTCGGCGTGGCCCCGGGCGATGCGGCGGCCTTCGACGCACCCCCGGCGCTGCACGGGCCGAATGGTCTCGGCGGCGCGGAACTCCCCCGGGTGCAGCTTCATGGCGGGCATCCTTCGGAGAAGGTGATCTGGGAGAGCATCAAGGCCCATCCACGCGAGATCACGATTCTCGCTCTCGGCCCGCTGACCAACGTGGCGCGGGTGTTCAAGCGTGATCCGTCGATCGTGGAGTTGGTGGCCGGCGTCGTGGTCTCCGGAGGCACGGCGCACGCTGCGGGCAACGCGTCGCCCGTGGCCGACTTCAACTTCCTCGCCGACCCGCAGGCCGCCCGGCTGGTGATCCGCGAGCCGCTGACGAAGACACTCGTGCCACTGGAGACGTCGTCGCAGGTGATGCTTGGGTTCGAGTTTCTCGACCAGCTGCCCCGCGAGGTCTCGCGGGCGGGCCAGCTGTTGCGGCGGATGCTGCCGCACGCCTTCCGTGCCCATCGCCAGTTTCTCGGCAGCGAAGGCATCTGGCTTCACGACGTCGTCAGCCTGGTGGCCCTCACCAATCCCGAACTCTTCGAGCGAACGACCGTTGCCGCCGACGTGGAAACCGCGGGCGATCTCACCGCCGGCATGCTGGTCGTCGATCGTCGCCAGACCAGCTCGTCGCGGCCCAACTGCGATCTGCTCGTCGGCTGCGACGCGTCATCCGTCACCGACTGCATTCTTCGCAGCTTCGCCGCCGCCGCCGCCGCCACGTAAAACCGCATGGAAGGCAAGGCGTGCCCCTCCTCGGGCGACGCGTGCGGCCGTCACTCGAAGTCTTTCCGGCTCGCCACCTTCATCCGGATCGGCACCCGCTCCCGGCTGCGGAAGATCACCAGTTCCACGACACTGTCGAGCGGCGTCATGCCCACCATGCTCATCAGGTGGTCGTCGTCCTCGACGGGCCGCCCCTCGTATTCGAGGATCACGTCGTCGGGGCGGATGCCCGCCAGATCGGCCGGAGCGCCCCGGGTGATCGTCTCCACGCGGGTGCCGACCGGCCGCACCATGCCGAGGCGGTCGGCCTCCTGCTGTTCGAACTTCTTGTCGAGGGCAACGCCGAGGTAGGCCCGCGGCACCATGCCGTGCTCGATCAGCTGTCGAGCCACGAACATCACCATCGGGATCGGGATGGCGAATCCGATCCCCTCGCTGCCGCCGGAGTTGCTGGCGATGCAGGTGTTGAGCCCCACCACTTCGCCCCGGAGGTTGACCAGCGGGCCGCCGCTGTTGCCCGGATTGATCGCCGCGTCGGTCTGGATGAAATCCTGGAACTTCACGGCACCGTCGCCGAGTTCCAGGTCGCGGCGGCCCTTGGCCGAAACGATGCCGAGCGTGACGGAGTGAGAGAGGCCGAAGGGGCTGCCGATGGCGAGCACCGTGTCGCCGATTCGCACGCTGTCTCCTTCTGCGAGCCTTGCAGGCAGGAGGTCGTCGGCCTCGAGTTCCATCACGGCGATGTCGGTGCCCGCATCCGACCAGAGCCGGCTGGGGTTCAGTTCGCGGCCGTCATCGAGCCGGATCGCGATGTCCTCGAGGGCCGCCCGATTCACGACGTGCCGGTTGGTGATCACCACCGTCAATCCCGACAGCTGGGCGATCACGCCGGAGCCGGCCTCGTTCTCCGTCAGCTTGGGGCCCCGCGGGCGGGCCAAGGGCTTGGTCGCGTCAATGTGCACGACGGCTGGCCTGAGCAGTTCGGTGAGCCGCCGCAGCTGACGCCCTTGCGTCTCCAGGAGTTCGGCATCGCGAGCGGCCTGCTCGTAGAGCCGTTCCCGTTCGGCGGCCGACATCCGAACCGCCCGCATCGGATCGACGCGGCCGTCGCCGCGGACGACGGCCGGCCCGACTGGTGTGAGCGGGGGCTCGTCGCCCGCCGCGACGCGGGGCAGGAGCAGCGCGGCGGCTGGCAGCAGAAAGACGAGCGAACGACGCAGGATCATGAATCCACATGCAGGAGGCAGGAGGCCCGTGGGCTTCCGCAGCATATCCGGCCGTGGTTTCAGTTTTCCAGTTCGCCGCTCACCGTCTCCTCGCCGACCTCCTCGCCGTAGCCCCGGTGGGAGGCCCCCGATCCGCCCGATCGCTCGAGTTCCCGCTGGCAGTCGATGCACATCGTCGCGTAGGGCAGCGCGTGGAGGCGGGCCATCGGAATGCGGCCGCCGCACACCTCGCACTGGCCGTACTTGCCGGCCTTCATCTGATCCAGCGCGTTCTCGATGCTGGCGAGTTCGCGGCTTTCGACCTCGGCGAGCTGCGAACTGATCTCGTCCTGGGCCGAGTCGTAGGCCGCGTCGATCACGTCGCCCGGCGATTCGCTGCGGAGTTCCTTGAGCAGCGACAAGTCGCCGGCCAGCGCGCTCCGCAGCGCGTCCCGCCGCTTGACGAGGATCGCCCGCAGATTGAGAAGCGAGTCTTTGCGTGCCATGGTTGCCGTTCCTTGCCCCGGAGGGGCGTTGCCGAACCGGCCGGGATTCCCCCCGGCCGCAGCCAATACTACGGGGCCTGGGGAAGGATGGTTCACGCTGGGAAAATCGGCACGACTGGGAGGACAAATGCAGCCAAACGCGGCTTTGACACTTCGCGGAAGGGGGGGAAAGTTTTATGGCTGTTTCGCCGGCGGTGCCCGGGTGATCGGAATCTGCACCTCGGCGTATTTGAGGATGCCCGGCACAAACGGGCTGTTGTAGGCCAGCGTCCGTGGGGGCCCGGCGGCGACCCACTCGGGGTGCTCCCCGAGCCAGGCCTCGAGTTTGGCCGTGAACTCGGCGAACCGCTCCTCGCGGTAGGAGCCGCGGACGCCGAGGGAGACGACGGTGGTTTCGGGCACGTCCTCCACGACCACGTTTGCATCGGCCGGATCAGGACCGGGCGTGCCGGTCGTGGCCGAACCGTAGAGAAAGGCCATTGACTCGGTCCGGGGGGCCGCCCCGCCGCCGTCCGCTGCGGCCATTTCCATCTCCACGGGCGCCGTCATGGCGATCTCATTTCGTTCGATGTGGCGGAAGAGCTTCATGAACGAGCCGTCGTTGCCGCGGTCGCCGGAGCGGACGCGGGCGAGGCGGTGGGCGGGGTAGGTCTTGGTGATCACCTCGCCGACGGGGCCAGGGCCCGGAAAGCCCTCAGGGAGTTTGGCCTCGGAGATCATCATCGGCTTGCGCACGGCGTCCTCCGCGAAGGCGGCTGGTGAGACCAGGGCGAACATGATGGCGGCGGTGGTCACGAATTGCATGGGAAGGCTCCTCCGTAGCGCATCATAGAACGGGCCACCGCCGCTTGCCCAGAAAACCCGACGCCGGTGTACCGCAGGCTACCAACCTGGGGCTACGTGGGGAGATTCGTTACCTGCCGCCACGCCTCCAGCACGTCGTCGCGGGTCGTCGTCGCGCCGCCGATCGCGAGGCGGATGGCGAGCCGGCCTCCGATGCGGGCATGCGTCAGGAACGCCTGCCCCGTGGCGTTGATGCGGTCGAGAAGATCCTGCGTGGCGGTGCCGCCGGCCTTCAGCGCGAAGCAGACGAGGGAGAGATTCGGTGGCAGAAGCAGATCGAACCGGGGGTCGGCCGCGACCAGGTCGGCAAACTCGCCCGCCCAGGCGACGTGGCGACGGATGTGGCTGCGGAGAGTCTCGGCACCGAGCATCCGCAGCGTCATCCAGAGCTTGAGCGCGCGGAACCGCCGGCCGAGCGGCACCTGCCAGTCGCAGTAGTCGATCACAGCCCCCGATTCGGTCGCCCGGTTTCGGAGGTAGTCGGGCTTCATGGAGAGGGCCGCGCCGAGGGCCGCCCGGTCGGCTACCCAGAGCACATGGCAGTCGAAGTTCACCAGCAGCCACTTGTGCGGGTTGAAGCCCCAGCTGTCGGCCGATGCGGCACCGGCCACGAGCGGCCCGCGAAACTCGGGGCAGATCGCGGCAGCGCCGGCCCAGGCGGCATCGACGTGCAGCCACGCGGCATGCCGTGCGGCGATCGCCGCGATGTCGGCCACCGGGTCGATCGCACCCGAGGCCGTCGTGCCCACCGTCGCGGCCACGAAGAAAGGCTGCCGGCCCGCAGCGGTGTCGGCAGCCATCGCGGTGGCGAGCGCGGCGGCGTCCATCCGCCCCGCAGCATCGACGGAAATCTTTCGCAGCCAGTCGCGGCCGATGCCGACCACCCCGGCCGCCTTCTCCACGCTGGAATGGGCGTCGGAACTTGCGTAGGCCACGAGGGGGCGGACGTTTTGCGCGAGCCCGTCGCGGTTTGTGTCGAACGCCGTGGCCCGTTCGCGGGCCGCCACCAGCGCCACGAGCACACCGCTCGACGCGGAATCCTGGATCACGCCGCCTCCCGCGCCGCTGCTGGCGAACCGCTCCGGCAGGCCGAGCAGGTCGCGGAGCCAGTCGAGCACGTGTGTTTCCAGTTCCGTGCAGGCAGGCGACGTGGCCCAGAGCATGCCTTGCACGCCGAGCCCGGCGGAAAGCAGCTCGCCGAGGATCGACGGCCCGCTGGCACTGGCCGGGAAGTAGCCAAAGAAGGCCGGGTGTTGCCAATGCAGGAGCCCCGGCACGATCACCCGGTCGAGGTCGCGGAGCACATCGGCGAGCGGCTCGGGCGATTCCGGCGGCCGCGACGGCAGCTGCGAGCGCACCTCACCGGGCGACACGGCAGGCGAGACCGGCCGCGACGCGAGCGACGCCCAGTAGTCGGCGATCCAGTCCACGACCGCGCGGCCTTCTTCGCGGAACCGCTCGGGATCGAACGCGGCCTGGTGTTGTGGCAGTGATGGCATTGACGGTGTGCAGGTTGACAACCTGCACCTACGAGGTCTGGTCGGGCCTTGTTGGTAACCTGCACCTATCGGATCTGGGCATGCGACTGCAGGTTTTTCAACTGCGGTGCACAGGTTGGAAACCTGTGCTACGTGTCGCCGTGGGCGGTGAGCACGAGTCGTCGTGGGCCGCCGTGGTCGCGGTGCTCGCAGAGATAGATCCCCTGCCAGGTGCCCAGCCGCAGCCGGCCAGCGGCGATCGGGATCGTCAGCGAACTGCCGATCATCGAGCACTTCACGTGGGCCGGCATGTCGTCGGGGCCTTCGCAGGTGTGCACGTAGGGGAGGTGCTCGGGGGCGATCGTAGCAAATGCCATCTCGAGGTCGCGGGGCACGTCGGGGTCGGCGTTTTCGTTGATCGAGAGGCTGGCCGACGTGTGCTGGATGAAGACGTGCAGCAGGCCGATGCGAAACTCCGGCATATCGCCGAGCGCGGCCTCGACCTCGGGCGTGATCAGATGAAAGCCCCGGCGTCGTGGGGCGAGTCGTAGGTCGGCTTGGAACCAGGCCATCAGTCGCCACTCCGGAAGCACCAGAGGATGCCGTCGTCAGACGCGAGCACCACGCGGCCCGCCGCCACCGCGGCGCCGGCGCCGAACCCGCCGCCGGCGTCAAACTCCCACGCCGGCTCGCCGCTGGCGGCGCTGAGGGCCGCGATCCTGCCCGAGGCATCGGCGACGATCGCGATGGATCGCGCCGGCTCGCCACTCGGACCTGTGGCCACGGCCACTGCAGGCGAAGCCTCGACGCGGCCCCGCATCGGCTGCCGCCAGGCCCGCGAGCCGTCGGCCGTGGCAAACGCCTCGACCGCCTTACCGCGGAAGCCCACGATCGCAAGCCCGTCGGCGATCGCCGCGCTCGAGCGATAGGACTGCCCTGCCGCGGACGCCGCGGTCCGCCAGGCTTCCTTCCCCGCCACCACGTCGATAGCGAAGAACACGCCCCCTTCCGTGCCGAAGAACACGCGGTCACCGAGCACCGCCGGCGTCGTGCCGGTCGGCCCGTCGATCGGCACCGCCACCTGCTCATCCCCGGTGGCGGCGTCGAGCACGTGCAGTTTGCCGTCACAGCCGGCGAGCAACACCCGGTCGCCTGCGGACGTTCTCGCGACGGTGGGCGAGCAACGGATCTGGTCGGCGATCGCATGCTTCCAGAGCAGCGATCCATCGGCGAGCGCCAGGCACGCGAGCGACGCGTCCTGCGAGCCGACGAGCACCCGCGGGCCGTCGGCCGTGTCGAGGATCGTCGGCCCACCCGAGATCTCTCCCTGGGTTTCATGCGTCCAGCGGACGTCGCCGGTGGCCGCGTCGAAGGCCCGCACGAGGCCGCCGTCATCGCCGACGACGATGAGCCGTGCTTCGCCGGCAGTGCCGATCGCCGCCGCCGACGTGAATCCTGCGTCCGTGGCCACGAACGACCAGCGGTCCGCGCCGTCGGCGAGCGACACCGCCCGGAACGTCCCGTCGAGATCGCCGAGGTAGATCACGCCGTCGGCGATCACGGGCACCGCGCCAAACGCCGTGCCGTCGAACTCGCGATGCCACGCTTCGGCCAGCGGCAGCGCGAGCGTGGCCGCCGACCTCCCGGTGCCCCCGAGGCAGCCCCGGGCCATCGGCCAGGCGTCGGCGGGGGCCACGTTCGGATCGCCCCCGAGGGCCACGGCAGCGAGGGTGATAGCGAGCAGGGCGGTGCCGACGGCGGTCATCGCGCGGCCTCGTAGATCGCCGCCAGATCGGTGGCGGCGACCGGCCGCGGATTGAAGCCGCCGGTCCACTGCGAGGCGGCACCGGCTGCCAGGGCGGGGATGTCCGGGGCCTCGATGCCGCAGCCGCGCAGCGAGGTCTTGAGCCGGGCTGCGGCGAGCAGTCCGGTCAGCCAATCGGCGAGCGTGACGCCGGCATCGGCGGCGGTGGCCGAGATCCCGACGTCGGCGAGCAGGTCGGCATAGGCTGATCCGCAGACCGCGGCATTGAATCGCACGACGTGCGGCAGCATCACTCCGACGGCCTGCCCGTGGACGACGTGGTGGGCCGCGGTGAGCGGGTTGGCGAGGGCATGGGCCGCGCCGAGCATCGCGTTTTCGATGGCGAGGCCCGCCAGCGCCGCGCCAAACTGCACTGCCGATCGCGCGTCGATGCTGCCGCCGCCGCTGACCACGTGCGGCAGATTGGCGGCGAGGAGCCGCCAGGCCTCGCGGGAGAAGGTCCGCGAGGCGGGCGTGGCCGCGGTGCTCACGTGGCTCTCGACCGCATGGGCGAGGGCATCGATGCCGGTGAGGGCGGCGAGCGAGAGCGGCTGCGTGAGCGTGAGGTTCACGTCGAGGATCGCCACGCGGAAGGCGGCACGCGGGTCGCCGCAGGCCATCTTCATGCCGGTTTCATCGTCGGTGATCAGCGCGAACGACTGTGTCTCGCTGCCGGTGCCGGCGGTCGTCGGCACGGCGATCGAGGGCAGCATGGGGCCGGTCGCCGTGCCGCGGCCCCTGTAGTCGCGCATCCGGCCGCCGCAGGAGTAGAGGAAGTTGATCCCCTTCGCGCAGTCCATCGAACTGCCGCCGCCGAGGCCGATGAGCAGGTCGGGTCGGAATGCCCGCGCCACCGCCGTGCCCGCCTCGACTTCCGCCGCCGACGGATTCTCGGTGAACGCCGAAAAGACCTCCGTGGCGAGGCCCGCCTCACGGAGCGAGTCGATTCCGGCGCCGGTGTGGCCGCACTCGATGATGCCGCGGTCGCTCGTCACCAGGGCCCGCGTGGCGCCGAGGTCACGGGCGATCCCACCGAGCTGGCGGATGGAGCCCGGGCCGACGACGAGCCGCGTGGCCGCCGTGAAGCCGAACGACAGATGTTCCGAGGAAGACAAGCGGATGCTCACCCCGCCGCCGCCGGCACTTGCAGGGCCCGCGACCGATAGAGGAAGTCGATGATGTTGCCCTCGTGCGGCTGCAGCCAGTCG
>JBBAVQ010000093.1:0-10393 GCA_040397625.1 Pirellulales bacterium
TTTCCTACGCCGCTCGATTGGCACGAGCAGCCTCTCGTAGCACAGGTTTTCAACCTGTGTGTCTTCACGGGTAGCCTTGGGCTCGGATGCGATTCCGTAAGGACGAGCAGCCGGATCGAAGGCATGTAAGGTTCGCTGCTGCACGCCAGCGGACGAACTCTGCGATGGGCCGCGATGGACGTACACAGGTTGAAAACCTTTGCTACGCGAGGCAGCCCCGAGTCGGGCCAGACACCGATCACCATGCCCCCTCCACTGAGCGTATCGCTGCGCGA
Source organism: Pirellulales bacterium (assembly GCA_040397625.1). Lineage (GTDB taxonomy): Bacteria > Planctomycetota > Planctomycetia > Pirellulales > UBA1268 > QWPN01. The sequence goes on from JBBAVQ010000093.1 coordinate 276, forward strand.
CAGGCCTGTGACGTAACGGGCGTTTTCGGCCCATTTTGCCCGGATCATGAACCAAATATGAACCAAATGTCCGTTGGGGCCGTACTAGCAGCAAGACGCCAGCAACACGCTCGCGACTCCTTCACACCGGTTCTGCAAGTAACGTGGACACCCTCGGACGGATTCCGACGACGACCAACGGCTTGCCAACGGTGCAACGCGACGGTAGTCTCTTGCTTGCAGGGGCCTGCTTCACAAACGAAGGGAGCTCGAATATGGACATATTCGAGCGGGCATCGCCATTGAGGCGATCCGAGCGGCCTGCGGTGCGAGGCTTCAGCCTCACCGAACTCTTGGTCGCCATGGCGATCATGCTCGCGCTCGCGTCGCTCGCCACTGCGGCGATTTCGGCGGCAAGCAGTAGCCAGAAGAAACTGCGGACGAAGACGCTGATCGGAAAGCTCAATGCGATCGTTGCGTCCCAGTACGAGGAGTATGCGGGTCGCGACGTCGACGCCGCCTCCGGCACCCTTCGCGGGCAGGCCCTCCGGGCCATCGCACAGGGAGACCTGCCTGACGACTGGAGCATCGTCAACACGCTCGCCGGCAAGTCGGCGACGGACCTCTCGCCTCACCAACTCGCCTACGTTGCCGTCTGGAACTCGATTGCGAACAAGCAGGCGGTGATGCAGTCCAACGCCGGCGCCGAGTGCCTGTTCATGATCGTCATGCAGGGCGGCATCGCCGACTGCCTCGATTGCCGTGGCCTGAGAGTCGACATCGGCGACCAGGACGGCGACGGGGTGCCCGAGTTCCTCGACGCCTGGGGCAGTCCAATCCAGTTCGTGCTCTGGCCGAGCGACCTCCAGTTGCCGGCGGGAAGCGGCAAGCGTTTCTTCTCCACCATCCTGCCATTCGACGCCACCGTGCCGGCCATCGACGACTCCGTCGGCGGCCTGATGCGACCGCTGCTCGTTTCTGCGGGACCGGACCGGGCGTTCGGCCTCACGTCCAACGCTTCGCCGCAGAGCGGCGTCAGCGACTACGCCGATAACATCACCAACTTCGACGACGAGGCCAAGCGATGAACTGCCCCGCTCGTCGACGTGGTTTCACGCTTTCGGAACTGCTTGTGGTGACGGCGATCGTCGCGACCCTGATGGGCCTCGTGGTCGCGGGTGGCAGGCCGTCGCGGGGAACGGCGGGCGACATCCGTCGTGGGGCGCAGCAGTTGGCATCGATGCTGCTCGCCTCACAGTCGAAGTCGCTGGGAAGCCCGACCGGGGCCGCCGTGATCATCGATTCCGACGGGACGCCCGGCCAGGTGATCTCCCATGCTCGCCGATACCCGTTCATCGAAGGCCGTGTCGGGGCTCTCACGGTCGTGTCCGCCACGACGCGAACCGTGTCGCTCTCCACCGACAATGAAGACCTCAGCACGCTGATCCACGGCTACCGCATTCGGTTCATGGAACAGACGGCGGGGACCGAAGGGCCGCCATCGGACTGGTTCTCGTTCCTGTGCACCACTCCCCCGAATGCCGTCGTGAAACTCCGTGCGGAGAACGGCCAGTCTCCTCAAAACTCGGTCTGGCCGATGCTGCCCGCCTCCGGAGAACTGCACTTCCAGGTGGCTCGCTACCCGATCCCGACCGGGCTCTCGCAGACACTTCCGAAGGGTGTCGCCATCGATCTCCGTCACAGTGGATCCCTCGATTCCACCGTGGCCAACTGGGGTTCGCTCGCCAATCGTGGGGCCATTGCGGTCGGCTTCGACCAGGTCGGATCAGTTGATGCCTTGATGCAAAACGTGCTGCCGTCGGCCGGCACGCTGCGGACCGTGCAGCCCATGTCGCCGTACGAGGAGATCTACTTCCTCGTCACGTCCCTGAAGGAGATCCTCGATCCCACCGTGAATACGCTGGCCAGCGACAAGGCTATCTGGGTGGTCGTCCACCCGAAGAGCGGACGCGTCACCGTCTCGGCCAACGTGCCTCAGCAGGCCGACGATGCCGCCGCCCTGCGGGCAGCCCGGGAAAATGCTCGTCGGGGCATCGTGCTCGGGGGTTGACCATGCATCTGCCCGCCACGATCGCCCACGAGCCTGCGCCGCGACGCGGCATCACGCTCCTGGAGGTGTTGATCGCATGCGGCCTGCTCGTCATCGGGCTCTCGACGATGGCGGCCCTGCTCCCGGCTTCGAGTGCCCGCCTGGCTCAGGCAAGCTTGGCGGATCGCGCCGGTGTCCTCGCCTCTAATGCGTTGGCCGACTCGGCGAACCGCGGTCTGGTGGCGGCGGAGAACTTCCCGACCGACAGTGCCACGAATCCTCTGGCAGGCCGTACGCTGGCGATCGGATCGCTGGTTGGCCAACTGCCGGGGTTCGGCGTCCTCCCGTCGGGCCGCAAGGCCGACGAATACTTCACCGGGCCATCGGAGGAAGGACTCAGACGGTGCGGCTCGCCGCGAACCTTCCTCCTGGAAGACGAGTTGCTCTACGGACCGTCACCGTCGGTCGCCGCCGCGCCGTCGAATGCCTTCAGCACCAGTAGCGACGGCTCCATCGGCCCGCGGCAGGTGCGGGATGGCGTGTGCTGGGGAGCCACCCTGACGCCGCAGGTGTTTCCGCCCGCTGTGGGAGGTGCCGCCGTGCTCGCGATCGCCGTGTTCAAGCGCAGTGGCGACATCACATCCGGTGACATGAAGGATGCGATGCCCGTGAGCGTGACGAGAACAAGTAGCTTTTACGAAGCCGACGTCGTCGCCAACGGCCCGCTCCTGCGTCCCTGCACGTGGGTGCTGGCGATCCCGGCGAGCCCGAGCACCGCACCGCGCTGGTTCCAGGTGATGTCATCCTGGATGTTCGAGCCGCCCGCCACCCAAACCACGCGACTCATCTTCCGGAACCAGCAGGATTTCGAAGCTGCCACTGGAACTGGATCGAACGGATCGAAGGCGACCATCTTCGCTTTCGAAGGCCTCATCCGCGTGGACGAGCACCTGGTGACACTCAACTGATCGACCATGCAATCGAGTGGCGTGGCGCCTGCCAGGGGCATCGCCGCGCAAGGAGAGCCATCATGACCCCCACGTTTACCGTCCACCGCCGCCGCGGGGCGCTGTTGCTATTGGTGCTCGGCGTGCTCACCATGTTCGTGCTGGTGGGAACGGTGATGCTCACGCTCGCCACCAGGGCCCGAACCTCGTCCCGCGCCTTCGCGGCGGCGACCGCCGGCACGGCGGCCGGCCCGATGCTCGCTCGCGCCCAGCTCGAGCAGGCCCTTCTCCAGCTGATTCGAGGCGGAGCGAACGCGAAGGCCGCCGGACTCGGCGAGAGCCTGCTGGAAGACATGTATGGGTCCACGCCGGCCGTCGTGGCCACGGTGACCTCGATGGTGGATCGTGGCGTCCTCGTCGAGGCGACGCTCACCCCGCAGAGCGGCACCGCCCCGATCCGGGCCGCCGATCTCTGCGGCCGGGTGATCACCTTTACACCCAGCCCCAGGTCTGGTGATTCGGTCATGAGCCACCGGATCCTGCGGGCCAGAGCGGCGACGAGCGGTACGGGGGCGTTCACGTGCTGGATGGCCAATCTCCAGTCGGAGGCCGGTGGACGTATGCCTCGGACGCCCTGCCGCGCGGTCGTCAATCAGCCCGCATTCCGCGACGAAGCCTACGACGCCTATGACCCGGCGAACCCCTGGCTCACTGAGGTGGCGTTGCAGGATGGCGGCGTGGCGTCGGTGCCGCGCCCTGCTTTTGCCTCCTCCGGTGCCGTCGCCAGCGTCGACAACGATAACGACGGTGTCGACGATGGCATCTGGCTCAAGGGCCTCCTCGAAAACCGACCCTTACCGGATGGCGGCACGCTTTCGTTCGACGTGTCCTACCTCGTCCTCGACCTCGACGGCCGCATCAATGTGAACGCCCACGGCAATCGCACGTCGATCGATTACGAAGCGGCCAGGGGCGGGTGGGATTTCGCGCCTGCGGTTCCCACGGGCAGCGGCTACGGCCCTGCCGATATTGACGCCTCACTCGTGTTTATCGATCCCCTCCGGAGCAACGAGACCCAAGCTGACCCTCCGCTAGCCTCAGACGTCTGGAGGCGGATCGTCGGCGACACCGCAGTCGGCGGCCTCACCGCGCTCGTCTCCTCCACGAGCCAGCGACGGCCGGTGCCGCTCGTGGGCCCCGTCAATGGCCGCTATGGAACGGTTGCCGCACCAGGGATCTCGGGCACGAACGATCGCATCAGCGAACGGGGCGACCGATTGTTCGTCACGGGCACTGCACCGCTCCCCGCCAATCGTTCCGTGATCGATCTCAAGAGCATCGTCAAGGTCGACATGCTGCAGCCATCCAACGGTGTGTCGGCGACATCTCCCGTCCCGGAGTTGACGTATTACTGCCCGGACTGGAGCCAGGCCAACTTTGTCGACGACCCCTACGAGATGCGGCTCGATTCTGATGCGCCGCGGCCCGGCCAGATACGTCACAGCGGTACCGCCACCGAACTCGACAATCCCTTCACTCTCGCCGAACTGGAGACCACCCTCAGGCAGTTCGACTCCGACGCCGCGACGCTGCCGCCGCGACTGGCGGTCGCGCTCGACCATGCGAGCCAGCGGTCTCGCATGCTTGTCACAACCGACAGCTGGGATACTCCGGGCCTGAGCGGCACCACCGCCGCCACGATCGCCAGCTACGTGGCGAGCCTCCAGAGCGACCCGGCCGATGTGATGTCACCCGATGTGCTGGCAGGTTTGCGATTCGACATTAACAGGCCGTTTCCGAGCGACAATCTCGGCACACCCGAGAACGAAGAGAAGGTTGCCAAAGAGGAGTTCTGCAAACACCTCTACACGCTGTTGGTGGCGCTCGGCCAACCGCCCTCCACAAGCACCGCCCAGTGGGCCGCGAACGTGGTCGACTACCGCGACACCGACTCAACCTTCACCAGGTTTCAGTTTGACGCCGACCCGGCCGACGGCTGGGGAGAGGGCACGAATGGCTGGGCGGCTGAGAATCTGGTGTGGGGGCTCGAGCGGCCGGAACTCGTGATCGCCCAGACGATCGCGTATTACACCGTCGACAACAGCGGGACGGCGGTCGTTCAGGATGGCCTCGCTGTCTCCCTCTACCGCCCGGCGTTCACTGAGAAACTCACGACCACCGGCACGCTCAACGGCAACAAAAAGGGCCTCGTCGTCACCCAGACGAACATGGCGCCCGCACTCGACCTCGCAGAAAAGTCATCGCAGAGCAGCCAGCCGGTGTGGCGGCTGCGGATCGAGCCGGGGACATCCGTGCGTTTCGACAAGCCAGGCAGCAGCGATAAGGAGGTGCCGGGGGTATTTCGCAACACGGGGGCCGCGAAGGACGCCGCAGTCGTCGCCCCGGATTCGTATCTGGTCGTGATGCCGAAGCCGCCGAAGACGACCGCCAACTCCGGCACGTCGGCCATCAGTGTTCCAGTGGATTCCGCATTCAAGAAGTTTGAGATCGACTCCGGTGGCACGTTCAAGGCGGGTCATTGGCCAGGGGCGGCATCGTATCAGTCCGGCTCCGACACGATCGTGTTCCTCGAGCGGTTGGAGGACCCGACCAAGCCCTGGAACGAGGATCGGGCGAGCGCCGGCTACAATCCCTACGTTCCCCTCGATCGCATGGGCGTGAAACGCGTCAACCGGACCGGCGAAAACGCAAATAACTGGAAGACCTTCATCCGAGAGCACTCGGTCTGGAATAACGGACCGTTCGAAACGACCGGAGCCTCGGCTGGCATCGTGCAGCTCAATCCGACGGTGAAATCGTGGCTGCCGTTGCCAAACCGCCCCTTCATCAGCCAGGCGGAGTTGGTCCTCGTGTCGCCGGGCAACGGGACATCTCGATACTGGAACTACAAGATCCCTCGGGATAAGCAAACCCTGAACCCGTACTACGATCTGCCGACGCCCACACTGCTCGACGCCACGATCGTGCCCTCGCGATACTCGGGATCACAGGTTAGCGTTGATCCTGCGTCGCTCACTCCCGTGGGTATGAGCCGCGTTCCCTTCAACCAGGTGTCGCGTTGGCGGGAGCCGGGCCGTGTGAACCTCAACACCATCGTGTCCAATACCAAGAGCGCCGATCCGCAGCGCGACGATGCGGTGTGGTGGGCAACGCTGGGGCCCGACGCGGCGGTGTCGCTCGCAGACTTTAGGGCCGGCGGGCCCGCGACGAGCATCGACGACATGCTCACCCTGATGCAGGGGCAGGGTCTGTACCTCGACTCGGCCGCCGCAGCCGGTGTGAAAGGCAACTCGTGGAAGAAAAATCGCCAGTACGATATCAATCCACAGTCGGCTTACACGACCGCCATCCGTCTGGCCAACGTGGCCACCATCCGGTCGCATGTCTTTGCCGTCTGGGTGACAGTGCGAGTGCGGGACACGTCGCCAGGCGGCGACTCCTACCACCGTTTGTTCGCGATCATCGATCGGTCGCGGCCCGTCGGCTTCAGCGTAGGCCAAGACCTCAACGTTCGCGATACGATTCGGGTGCTGCGATTCCTGGAGTAAACCGCATGGCCGCGGTGCCGGGCGATCCGTTCGCCACGAGTGCCGCCGACGGCTCGCGGGGTGGTCTTACCCTGACGGAGCTACTCGTCGCCGCCACCCTCTCGCTGGTGGTGATGGGGGCGGTCGCATCGCTCTTCGGAATCCTCAGTCGCTCCATCCGGCAAAGCCAGGCCACGGTTGACCTGGGAGCCTTGATGCGATCGACCGCCTGGAAACTCCGCCAGGACCTGACGAGCATCACCTGCACGGTAGCTCCCTGGATCTCACCCGAGTCGAACTCGGGGTACTTCGAACTGATCGAGGGGCCAGCCCGCGACACCTCGTTGGCACTCGACGCGCAAGGTCTGCCGACGACGAACCTCACCGCCGACACCGACGACATCCTGCTGTTCACCACGCAGTCTCTCGCCGAGCCCTACGTCGGCCGATACGAGGCGTTGACGATCGAGTCGCCCTACGCGGAGGTTGCCTGGTTCTGCCGGCCTTCCGCCATCCAGCCGGTCGCCGGGACGACACTCTACGACCTCCACCGCCGGCAGCTCCTGGTGACGTCGTATCTCGGTCAGTCCACGCTGGTCAACAATGCGATTTCCGGCACCGCGAACCGGGCGGTCTACGACCTCTCGCTGCGGCAGGACACCATTCAGGGGCAGGGCAGCGTCTTGATTCCGAACTCGCTGGGTGACCTCACCAAGCGGGAGAATCGCTTCCTGCGCAGCGGTTATTCGTTCGTGACCGCCACGGGCAGCCGGATCACGGTTCCCGTACAGACGTTTCCATTCGCGTTTCCCCTGGTGGGCGGCACCTCCTCTGCCCTCCCCGCGGCCACGCTCAACGACACGACCCGCGCCGGCGAGGACGTGATCCTCACGAACGTGATCGCCTTCGACGTTCGGGTCTACGATCCCCTGGCCGTCGTGCCAACGGCCACCGGCACGACCTGGCGGCTGCCGGGAGATCCGGGATACCTGGCCGCAGCCGCTTCCGGCACGGCCGGCACCGGGGCCTACGTGGATCTCGGCTGGCGGGGCGGCACGCCCGTGGTGCGGACCGGGGCGTTTCCGCCGACTGGACAATCGGCGCTCAGCTCAGCGGGCGTCCTCGTGACCGATTCGCCGCGAAACGTCGCCCTGCCCGCCACGACTTACGACACCTGGAGCCGCCACTACGAGGTCAATGGTCTCGATGACGACGGCGACGGCGTAGTGGACGAAGGGAGCAACGGCACCGACACCAATGGAGACGGCTGGCCTGAGTATTCGGGTACCGCGGAGACCTCTCCCCCGTATCCCATTGCGCTCCGCGGCGTGGAAGTACGGATTCGATGCTACGAGCCGCACAGCAAGCAGGTGCGGCAGATTACACTACGGCATTCGTTTCCACGATGATGGCCGGTCCACCCGCGACCTCATCCACTCCCGCATCCGAGCACCGTCCCATGCGTCGTTCATCGAGTGTTCGACCCCGCCGCCCGGGAATGACCCTGGCCGAACTGCTCGTGGTGATCGCCATCATCAGCGTGCTCGTGGCGATCTCAGCCCCGGCGCTCTCAATGGCGATCGCCCGAAGCCGCCTGACCCAGTGCACGAACAACGCCTATCAGATCGCATTCGCGCTCCAGCGGCATGACGAGCAGCGTGGCAACATTCCGGGCTGGCTGAATGCAAACCCCAACGGCTCCGCGGGCCTCTGCTCGTGGCCGGTCCCGCTGCTTCCTTACCTCGGACGAAGCGATCTCTACGACGCCTGGCCACTGCTCCCGAACAACCCCACGATCGACCTCTTCGTCTGCCCCTCCAATCGGCCGGACAAGCGCGTCAGCTATCCCGTGGTGCACTACGCCGGCAATATCGGGGCGACCGGCACCGCAGCCAACGACGGCGCCTTTCTCAACGTCTCTTCGGGCACCAGCAGCCGCCTGTCGCTCGACGACATTGCCGAGGCCGACGGGACGGCGACAACGCTGGCGTTCGCCGAAAAGTCATCGTATGGGTTCCAGCCCCATGCCTGGGTCTACGCGCCTGCTTCGGCTCCGTCGGGAAGCCTGTTCGGCTCGGGAACGACTCTGCCGCCGGTGTTCGGGGCGAGCGGGCTCCCGATCTCTCCCGTCATCAACGGCACGACCAGCCGCACCTACGCCCCCACCAGCACGCACTCCGGCGGCGCGGTGGTGGCCTTCTGCGACGGCCATACCGCTTTCCTGCGGAAGGACTTGCAACCGTACGAGTACGGCCAGTTGCTCACGCCGAAGACCCGCTGGCAGGGCACCACGAACAAGACCAACTCGACGGCGATGCAGCCCTGGCTCCTGAAGAACGGCCAGCCGTATCTGCTCGACGAAAAGATCCTCAAGCAATGAAGCCGGGGCGGATACCGCGGCATCCCCGAGGGCGGGTCAGCGGAGTGCCGGGTCGTGCGGCTCGTCGAATGGCCCCGCGAACACGGCGTCGGGCTGGTCGTGGCGGCCGTCGGGGCCGATCACGACCTTCGCCTGCCGCAGGATCTCGTCCGGTACCCGCCAGCGGGTTCGGTCATAGCCGGGTGCCTCGAGGTTGACGGTCAGCCGCGGCGGGATCGCCTTCGAGGTCTCGCCGATCGGGATCGTTGCCGGATCGGCTCCCGCCAGGATGTCGCCCGCCGTCCGCCCCGCGAGCAGTCCCACCTCGTGGAAGTCGTAGCCAACGTCGAAGAGGGTGCCGCGATCGGGGGCGCCTGGCGTGACCGAGAACACGGGCAGCCCCGCCTTGGCGGCGGTGGCGACGACGGAGTCCACGACGCTCATCACCGTCGTGTCGCCGGGAACGTAGATCACCTCCGCTCCGCGGGCGATCGTGGACTGGAGCGCCTCGACCACGCCCGACGAGTTCTCCACCGCAGCCTCGAGGAGTTCCAGCTTTCGTGCCTCGCACGTGGCGCGGGAGAGCTCCATGAACCGCCGCGAGTTGCTCTCGGCCGGGTTGTGGGCCACGCCCACCCGCGTGATGTGCGGCGCGATCGCCTGCAGGAGCCGAAACGTCGCTTCCACCGGTGACAGACTGCCATAGCCCACGAGGTGCGGCGGGTGGACGAGCAGGTCGCGACGGTCGAGCCCGATGCCCGCCGAAAAGGGATCGGCCACCGCCGCGAACACGTGGGTGAGCCGGTGCCCCTCGGGCCGCCCCCGTTCGTTCGCCGTCGCCAGGGCCTGCAGCGACGGCGTGCTCGAGGTGAGCGCCATGTCGAAGGCGCCGCCCACGATCTCCCGGGCGATGGCATTGGCCTGGGCCAGGTCGCCTTCGGCGTTGTAGCGGCGGATCGTCACGGTCTTGCCGTCCACGAAGCCCTTCTCCGCGAGGCCGTCGATCATGCCGCGAATGGCGTCGTCGAGCACTGGCGTGCTCACCTGCTGGAGGACGGCCACCGCGGGCACGCTCCGCCGCGACGACGCTTGGTCGGTTGCCAGCAGCAGGGCCGAGGCAAGGCCCAGCACCAGCACGAGGGGCAGCCAGCGGCGGATCGCTCTGAGAAGCGGCGAGTGGTCGTTCATGTCGAGGCCTCATGATGGGCTCTGTGAGCCGTGCGCGGCCGTTTGTA
>JBBAVQ010000094.1:0-5242 GCA_040397625.1 Pirellulales bacterium
TGTTTGACGGTTACCCCGGGCTTATCGCAGTCTTCCGCGCCCTTCAAAGCCTCCTGATGCCTAGTCATCCCCCATGCGCCCTTTCTAGCTTGACCACCCGAATCGAATGCTCGCAAGCGAGCCCGACTCGGATCAGCTATCACCGAACCATCTGATTGCCTGCCCATCAGCCCGAAGACTGATGAAACCGGCTCGATTCGGATTTACGATTATTTCTCGCTCTTTTTCCAGGGATGCCGCCTGCGACTTGCGTCACACACGACTCCCCGGGCCTTGGGAGAACGCTTCCAGGAAGCCGCTTGAGACGGCTCCCCTTCGGCATTCTTTTCAAGATGCCAATTACCACGACCAAATTGTCAACGAACGAGAACGAGCCAGCGATGGACGAAGCCATTGCCGGCCCGTATGCGGGAACCGAACCCGGGATAAGTGGGATCGGCCGCGACAGACCCAAAACTTAGCGGCGGACGTTTCGACCGTCAAGCGCCCGGAAAAATCCGGGCAATCCGACCAAATTCGGCCGCCGAAGCGAGGGTATAACCAGACCCATGGTACGCATCGGCGGGCGGAACGGTTCGGCACTGGTGGCGGCAGCCGCAATGGCCTTCGCGACGGCCCGTTGTGGACAGGCGCAGCCCCCCGCGCCGCCGGCCGTTCCCGTCGCGGCAGCCCTGGTTTCCACGATGAAAACGGCCTCCGGCCAGCCATTTGTGGGTACCGTCCTGCCGGCCCGGACGAGCGACGTTGGCAGCGCCGTTGACGGCCGCCTGACCGAACTTCCGATCGTGGACGGCCAACACGTGGCCGAAAACGAGCCGATCGCCCAGCTTTTGCGGGGCCTGCTCGAAATCGAACGGGCTGGCGCCACCGCCGAACTCGACCGCCGCCGCCAGGTGCTCGGCGAACTCCAGGCCGGCTCGCGGCCGGAAGAAATCGAGCAGGCCCGCGCGGCAGTCGCCGGCTTCGAGGCCCGGCTTTCCTACGCAAAAGATCGACTCGCTCGCTTGGCAAGGCTCGCCGAGCGGGGCACGAGCACCGCCGATGAGCTGAACGATGCTCAAACGGAACTGCGGGCAGTCGAAGCCCAACTCCGCGGCAGTCGCGCAGCCCTCGAACTCGTCGAGACCGGCCCACGCAAGGAACAGATCGCGCAGGCGGCAGCCGCCGCTGCCGTTCAGGAGGCCGAAGTGCAGCGGATCGACGACCAACTCGCCAAGCACACCATCCGCGCGCCCTTCAGTGGCTGGGTGGTCGAGCGATTCACCGAGAAGGGCCAGTGGGTGGCCCGCGGCGGACTGATCGCGAGGATCGCGGAACTCGACACCCTCGAGATCGAAGCCCAGGTGCCCGAGTCGTCGGTGGCCTCGCTTCGCGAAGGCGCGCATGTGCGACTGGAGTTTGACGCTGCGACCGATCAGGCATGGATCGGGACCGTCGCGAGGGTCGTACCCCAGGCAGATCTCCTGAGCCGGAGTTTTCCCGTGCGAATCCGGCTCGAAAACCGGATCGTCGATGGCGTGCCAACCATCAAGGGAGGCATGCTGGCGCGGGCCTGGCTGCCCGTCGGGGCCGCCGGCGAGGTCACCGTCGTGCCCAAGGATGCGCTCGTGCTCGGCGGCGGCAAGCCGGTCGTGTTCTGCATCGATCCTGCCGGCCCGACCACGGGCACGGTGCGGCCCGTCGAGGTGGCGCTCGGCGCCGCGGTCGAGGGCCACGTCGCGGTGCGGGGCTCGCTCGAGCCGGGCACGCTCGTCGTCGTCCGCGGCAACGAGCGGCTGCGGCCCGGCATGCAGGTCACCTTCACGCCGCCGGCCGAGTGATCTGCCGCCACGCGCCGTGCCAGCCTTAAAACGGCGGTCCCTGCCATGAACCTCATCGAGTCTTGTGTCACGAGCCCGGTGAAGGTCGCGGTTGGCGTGATCCTGGTCACGCTCTTCGGCGTGCTCTCGATTCTCTCGATGCCGGTGCAACTCACGCCGGAAGTTCAGATCCCCACGATCACCGTCGAATCCCTGTGGCGGGGAGCGAGCCCACAGGAGATCGAGCGGGAACTGGTCCAGCCGCTCGAGGAGCAACTCCGCAGCGTGGAAGGGCTCGTCAAGCTCTCGAGTGACTCGGCAAGCTCGGTCGGCACGGTGGAGCTGGAGTTTGCCGTCGGCACCGACATGTCGCAGGCGCTGGTGAAGGTGAACACGCGGGTGCAGCAGGTTCGCGACTGGCCGATCGACGCCGACCGCCCCGTGATCAGGACCTCGAGTGCCAACGATCGCCCCGTCGCCTGGTTCATCCTCGGGCAGGCCGCTCCCGAAACGGCTGCCATCGAGAAGGCCAAGGCCGATCATCCGGCTCTCGCGGCCGACCTCGATCGCGTGCTCAAGGCCCGCTCGCCCGACCTGGCGATGTTCCGGATCCGGAAGCTCGCCGCCGCGCACCCCGAACTCGCCGCACTCGCCCCGCCCGCCATCGACGTCGAGGCGGTCCGCCGCATGGCCGAGGACGACATCGAGAGCCGGCTCGAGCGAGTGGACGGCGTCTCGAGCGCCGACCTTGTGGGCGGCCGCGAGGACGAGCTCCAGGTGATCGTCGATCCGCAGTTGCTCGCCGCCCGCAACCTCACCATCGAAGACCTCCGGCTCGCCCTCGCCAACCAGAATCAGGACACGTCGGGCGGCGACCTCTGGGAGGGCAAGCGGCGGTATGTGGTCCGCACGCTCGGCCAGTTTCGCTCGCCGGAGCAGGTCGAGGGCGTGATCATCACCCGCCGCGACGGCAAGCCCGTCTACGTCCGCGACGTGGCCAAGGCCCGCCTCGGCACCAAGAAGCCCGACGGGATCGTCCGGCGGTTCGGCGCCCGCAACATCGCCATCCGGGTCACCCGCGAGTCGGGGGCCAACGTGCTCGACGTGATGCAGCGGCTCCGCGACACGGCAAGCCGGATCGACGAGCAGCTCAAGCCCAAGGGACTCTCGCTCTCGCTCGTCTACGACGAGACCGACTACATCGACTCCGCCATCGGGCTCGTGAAAGACAACATCCTCGTGGGCGGCCTGCTCACGCTCGGCACGCTGCTCCTCTTCCTGAGAAACATCCGCTCCACGCTGATCGTGGCGATGTCGATCCCGGTGAGCGTGATGGGCACCTTCCTCGCCCTCGCCGCCTTCGACCGCACGCTCAACGTGATCAGCCTCGCGGGCATCGCCTTCGCCGTGGGCATGCTGATCGACAACTCGGTGGTCGTGCTCGAAAACATCTTCGTCCACTGGAGCGCCGGCGAGCCGCCGAAGGACGCGGCCGTCAAGGGCACTCAGGAGGTGTGGGGGGCGATCCTGGCAAGCACGCTCACCAACGTCGCCGTGTTCCTGCCTGTGCTCTTCGTGGAAGGGGAGGTGGGCCAGCTCTTCGGCGACATCGCCCTGGCGATCGCGGCCGCCGTCGGGCTCTCGATCGCCGTTTCCGGGCTCGTCGTGCCCGCAGCCGCCGCCCTGCTCCTCCAGAGCCGCCACGCCCGCGCCGCCGCCACGGTTGTGACTGGGGCCGGTGATACGGCCGGCACCACGGCCTCGCGGGGCGACGTGCTCACGCGGTTCGGTGCCGCCTTCATGAGCGTGGTCACCGGCATCAACCGGTTTCTGCTCGCCAGCGCGCCCCGGGCGGCAATCGCCTCGGTGGCGATCGTCGCCGCAGCGGCAGTGGCCACCTGGCTGCTGATGCCGAAGGTCGAATACCTCCCCGAAGGCAACCGCAATCTCGTGTTCGGCATCCTGCTGCCACCGCCGGGCTACAACATCGACGAACTCCTGCGCATGGGCGACCGCGTCGAGGAACGCCTGATCCCCTACTGGGACGTCGATCCAGGCACGCCCGAAGCGAAGGCCCTCGATGCTCCGGTGGTTGCCGACTGCTTCTTCGTGGCCCGCGGCAAGAGCGTGTTCATCGGCCTGCGTTCGCTCAACCCGCTCGAGGCCGCGAAGCTCGTGCCGCTCGTCCGCCGGATCGCGGCAGACCTGCCCGGCACGTTCGCCGTGGCCAAGCAGTCGAGCCTGTTCGAAAACGGCATCGGCGCCGGCCGCACCGTCGACATCGAGATCACCGGCCCGGATCTCGCGAAGCTCGTCAAGCTCGGCGTGCAGGTGATGGGGAAGCTCCCCGAAGCCACGCCCGGCAGCCAGAACCTGCCCAAGCCGTCGCTCGACCTCTCCAGCCCCGAGATCCAGCTCGTGCCGCGGCTCGAGCAGGCGGCCGACATGCGGCTCGACGCCCGGCAGCTCGGCTACATCGTGGACTGCCTTGTGGACGGAGGCTACGCCACCGACTACTTCCTCGACAACGACCGGATCGACCTCGTGATCAAGGGAGACGACCGGTTCGTGCAACGAACGCAGGACCTGCGCACGCTCCCCGTGGTCACGCCGGGCGGCCAGCTCGTGCCACTCGAAGCGGTGGCGGAGGTTCGCGAGTTCTCCAGCGGCCCCGAGCAGATCCTCCACCGCGAGCGGGAGCGGGCGATCACCGTCCAGGTTTCGCCGCCGGCAAAGATGCCGCTCGAAGAGGCCCAGGAGCGGATCCAGTCGATGATCGTGAAGCCGCTCGAAGAGTCTGGAGCGCTTGACGGCGGCTACCGAATCACACTCGGCGGCACCACCGACAAGCTCGTGGCCACCTGGAAATCGCTGTGGTTCAACCTCGTGATCGCCGGCGTGATCACCTACCTCCTGATGGCGGCGCTCTTCGAATCGTGGCTCTATCCGGCCGTCGTCATCGCCTCGGTGCCGGTGGGCAGCGTCGGCGGCCTGCTCGGCCTCTGGCTGCTCAACTGGCTGGGAGCGTCGTTCGGCGTCTTTCAGCCGCTCGACGTGCTCACGATGCTCGGCTTCGTGATCCTGATCGGCACGGTCGTCAACAACCCGATCCTGATCGTGGAGCGGGCGCTGCAGTTGGTTCGCGAGGGCGATACGGAGCCGACCGAGGCGATCCTGGAGGCGGTCCGCAGCCGCGTGCGGCCGATCTTCATGACCACACTCACCACGGTGCTCGGCCTGCTACCCCTCGTGCTCTTTCCGGGTGCCGGGAGCGAGCTCTACCGCGGCCTCGGCGCGGTGCTGCTCGGTGGCATGCTCTTCTCCACGCTCGTCACGCTCGTGCTCGTGCCGGCGTTGCTCGGCCTCTGCTTCCGCGTGTTTGGCACCAGCGGCCTCAAGCCCGCCGCCCAGGAAGCGTAACCGCGTGAGCGGTACGGCTGCCC
>JBBAVQ010000094.1:5342-10329 GCA_040397625.1 Pirellulales bacterium
CAGGAAGCGTAACCGCGTGAGCGGTACGGCTGCCCTGCCCCCATCGCTTACGCGATTGGTCTTCCTGAACCACGGCTGCCTCACGGCGTTGGGCTTGGATACGTTACCGCGGCGCGGAGCATCCACACGGCGAGGATCGCCCGGGCGGTCCAGGCGATGGTGCGGATCCAGTTGCTCCGCACGAGTGAATCCACCACGGCCGCCGAGTGGCCGTCGCGAGCGAGCCGGCCATGCAACGGCACCTGCACGAAGAAGGTAGAGAGCCAGATCACCGCGATGAGCGCCAGACCCACGAGACCCGTGCCGCGACCGACGCCCGCCGGTGGCCAGACCGCCAGCGCTGCCGCCGCCGCGAGTTCCACCGCCATGAACGGGATCACGACGGGGCCGGTGCGACGCTGGTTCTCGATCGCATGCTCCCGCGAGCCCGCGCCGGTGATCGAGGCGAACAGCGGGTAGTGCACGACCTGCACGAACCAGATCAGGCCGCACATCGCGCCCGAGGCGACTGCCTGCGCCAGGAGGACCACCTCCGCGAGCGAAACACCGCCGAGCGAGATCTCAGTCATGCCGGACGGCGGCCTCATGGCGATGCATCCGCCAGGCGTGAAGTAGGATCAGCCCGAAGGGAATCCACCAGAGCAGGTCGTTGGTCGGCAGCGTCCAGCCGAAGGCCGGCGGCACATCGCCACGCATCACGCCCATCGCATACCCGAGCGGGCCGAAGATCTTTCCGAGGAACCCCACGAGCACGATCGGCCAGTGTCGCACAGGGTCGGAAGCGGCAGCGAGATAGCCAACGCCGTAAACTCCCACGATCATCCCGACGCACTGCCAGATGAACGGGTAGTTTGGCTGGTCGAGGCCGGTGAGATCGAAGAGCCACGGGGGATAAAGCACCGTAACCGCACCCCAGGCGAGGTTGTAGATGCCCGCGGCGACGAGCCAGCGGTGCATCCAAGTCGGCGTAGCGGTGGAGTCTGCGACGGTTGCCATAGCGGGAGAACGATAGTCGCTCCACAGCCGCCGGCGAGGGGAGGTCACTCGCCGATATCCTCGGCCCAGAGCTGGGGGTGTTTTTGCATGAACTCCCGCATCAACGCGATGCACCGCTCGTCCTGGAGCACCGTGAGCTTCACGCCCCGCTCCTCGAGCAGTTTCTCCTCCCCCATAAACGACCGGTTCTCACCGATCACCACCCGGGGAATCCCGTAGAGCAGGATCGCGCCGCTGCACATCGGGCAGGGGGAGAGCGTGGTGTAGAGCGTGCACTCGCGGTAGAAGTTGGCCGACTGCCGCCCCGCCCGCTCGAGCGCGTCCATCTCGCCGTGGAGGATCGTGCTGCCCTGCTGCACGCGGCGGTTGTGCCCGCGGCCCACGATCACTCCGTCGCGCACCACGACGGAGCCGATCGGGATGCCTCCCTCGGCGACTCCCTGCTCCGCCTCTTCGATCGCCGCCAGCATGAATGCGTCCATGATCGCCCAGGATACCGACTGCAGCATGGGCTCGTCCATCGTCTGGGTGATCGGCGAATCCTGCCTGGTGGTCAGCAGGAGAGCCTGTTGAGAATGCGTGCGAGGCTGCCCTCGGCGAGCTTTCCGGGGAGATAGAGCGACGCTCCCGCATTGCGGGCCCAGCGTTCGTCATCGAGGTCGTCGTCACCACCACGCACCACGAGCCGCGACCCGAGCAGCCGCAGGAGCGCCGTCCAATGATCGAGATCGGCGAGGCGGCCTCCGGGATGGACGAGGTCGATGAACGTGCAGCGGTAACGGGAGGCCGCAACCGCAATGGTCGGCGACGCCTTGGCGGATTCGGCGTGGCCGTTGTGGCCGTTGCGGTGCACCGCACTCAGAACGAGATCGCGGGTGGGCCGGTCGGCCGAGAGCACGAGCCAGTCGAGCGGCTCCGAAGAGAACCCGGCCGGGGTTGGCGCCGGGGCCGCGGCGGACGGTGGCTTTTCGTTCTCGGCCGTGACGATCATGAAGGCACCTGGCGGGTTGCAATGGGCATTCCCTGCTTGGGGAACGCGCCAGATCCCGCCGGCGCCATCAACCGCCAAACCTTTCGGATTGCCGGCCGTCGAGGCAAGCGCTGCGACAGGCTGCCGACCACCGGCGGCTCGCGATGCCGCATTCCGCCACCGGACACCACGTCTCCCCAAACCCCTCTCCCCTGCCGGCCAATCTTGAGCCGCGTGGTCCGGCCCGCTACCGTCCGCCGCCTCTCGGGAGCCCTGCCTCATGCCTCCATCGATCTTGAATCTCCATCTGCTCGTCGCCGGTGTGGTCATCGCGTTTGCCACGTCGGCCTGGAATCCGGCCAGCGGCCAGGAACCTAAGGAAACGGTCCAGGGCCACCCTGCGCTCGCCGGCGCTCCGCGGCACACCGTCACGAAGCGCGGGCGACGCGGCGACCCCGTGAACATCGCCTTCGTGGGAACCGAGGAAGAACTTCACCGGGCGCTTGCCGCGGCCCGCTGGTATGCGGCCGACCCGGTCACGCTGAAGTCATCGATCCGGATCGCGGCCGATGTCGTCCTGAGAAAGCCCTACGACCACGCCCCGGTGAGCGACCTCTTTCTCTGGGGCCGGCGGGAGGATCTCGCCTACGAGCAGCCGGTGGGCGACAGCCCGAAGCAGCGGCACCACGTCCGCTTCTGGAGGTCGCGCGAGGTCGATGCCGCCGGCGAGCCGCTCTGGCTCGGCGCCGCGACGTTTGACGAGCGCGTGGAGATCAGCCGCACGACCGGGGGCGTGACGCACAAGATCTCACCGGAGGTGGACCACGAACGCAACAAGCTCGTGGGTGACACGGCGAGGTCAGGTGTCCTCGACGGCTACTACTGGGTGGACCAGTTTCATCCCGAGCGTCAGGGCGTGAACGGCGGCGGCGACCCCTGGGTCACCGACGGCCGGCTCGCCGTGGGCGTGCTCGAGATTCGTCGCTGAGCCCGCTGGTGCCGTAGCCGCAGGAAGCCAACCTGCGGTACTCCAATCGCTTGGTCGCGTTTCGAGGCCACGGGGCGGTGGTGCGATTCGCTCCAGTCGGCCCCGGGCAACGTCGATAACGGCCTGCACGGCGCCACCATCACCGCCGTACCCGAGCCGTCCACGCATCTCGTCGTCGCTGCGGCAGCTGCGGGAATGTGGCTGATGGCGCGGCAGCGCACGTCGTCGAAGATTCACACGTGATGCTTGGGAGGTCCCCATCGCTTACGCGATTGGGCTTCCTGATTCCCACTCATCGGCTCACCCGCGGAGCGGTGCCGCGTGTAGCCGGTCGTGCTCCGCTCCCTCGCGGGCGAGGCGGCTCTCGTAGAGGCACACCCGCTGCACGCTCGTGGAGCCGCCGTCGGCATCGCGGCACGCCTCGAGCGCCGTGATCAGGCGATCGCTCCCGGCTCCCGCGCCGCCCCGACCGCCGCGAAACCGGCCGAGGGTGAGGTGCGGCCGGTAGACCCGCGCCTCCGGGGGAAACCCGAGCGGCGTGAGTCGCTCCGCGAGGGCATCGTGAAGTCGGCCGAGCTCCACGGCCCCCTCATGAACGCCAAGCCACGCCACCCGCGGTCGCCGAACGTCGGGAAACACTCCGACTCCTCCGAAGTCGAGCCGAAACGGCGGCACCTTCGCAGCCGCCTCGTCGATTGCCAGACAGATCCGGTGCAGGTCGGCGTCATCCACATCGTCGCCTAGAAAATGCAGCGTGAGGTGCATCTGCTCCCGTGCCACCCACGCGGCCTCGATGCCCGCCTCCCGCAGCCGGTCGATGATCCGGGCAGCCCGGGAGGTCACCTCCGCCGACACGTCCACCGCAACAAAGAGCCGCATCTGCCGCATCGATCACCTCCGGGCCAACAACGTATCATGCCGCCACGCCCCGAACACCGCTCCGCAGAGTGACACCATGCCATATCGCGACGACAATGAAGAAGAAGACGACGACTGGGAGGACGATTCCGACCTCGACAGCGATGCCGATGTTGATAGCGAGGACGATGCTGACGACGACACCGTGCCCTGCCCATTCTGCAAGCGGCAGATTCTCGAAGACACGCCCCGCTGCCCCTACTGCGAGCAATACCTGTCGGAGCAAGACTTCGCCCGCGGCTCAAAGCCCCTGTGGGTGATCGTCACGGCGGTCGTCTGCCTCGTGGCGGCGATCTGGCTGGCGTTTGCTCTCTGAGCCGAAGGGCGATGCCTCTCATGCCTCGCACCTCCCCCTCCCCTGCCCCGCGCTGGCTGGTCTACCTGCTGCGGTGCGGCGACGGCTCGCTCTACACCGGCATCACCAACGATCTCGACAAGCGGCTCAAAGCCCACGCAGCCGGCAAGGCCTCCCGCTACACGCGGAGCCGGCTTCCCGTGGCACTCGCCTACTCCGAGCGGCAGCCCGACAAATCGCGGGCGCTCCGCCGCGAAGCGGCGATCAAGCAACTCCGGCGTGCGGAGAAGGAGCAACTCGTGGCCGCGGGAGCCGCGAAGCCCAAGAAACGCGTCAGAGCCCCTCGGCGGTGAACCGGGCCTCGACCATGTCGGCCATCTCCCGCGCCTGATCTTCGAGTTCCTGCAGGAGTTCGTCGTCTTCGTCGTCGGACGCCCGCCGGGCGAGAACCAGCAGGTATTGAGCCTCGTGCCGCCAGGCCTTCAGCCAGTCGGGACGGGTGGAGACCGGCTGGAAGAGGAGCTTCTCGAGCCTTTCGAACGGATCGTGGGGAACGGACATGCCCAGAGTGTAAGCCGTGCAGCCAACCGCCGCCGGAAACAAGGTCCTTCCGCCATGTTCGTCGCTCGATCCGTAAACGGCGGCCCCTCCGCCGGCGAGCCCAAAGTGAACGAGAGCGGCTGCAAAAAGACAGAGGGGGGCAGGCCCATGATGGAACCTGCTCCCCTCGCTTTGGAATCACGTTGGCTGGTGCGTGTCAGGCCCGCTTGCGACGGCGGAACAGCGAGTAGCCGCCGCAGGCCAGACCGGCGAGGGCCAT
>JBBAVQ010000095.1:0-10309 GCA_040397625.1 Pirellulales bacterium
GCGGCCTCGTCGGGGGTGCGGGCGACCTTGCCGGCGAGCACGGGGACGCCGGCTGCGCGGAGGAGGTCCTTGGCCTGGAACTCGTGGATCTTCATCGCGTGGGGCTCGCGGCGGGTGGGAAGGCCAACTGACGCCGCAAATATCCCCGAAAACGCCCACGCCGCAACCCGGGTCGCCACCCGGGCCGCGCCGCCGTGATCGGTCAGCGGGCGGGGCCGGCTGCGGCCGCGCGGGCGGCGGCCCAGGCCTCTGGATCCGACGCCGCGAGCCCCTCGCGGTGGCTCGCCGCCACGGGCAGCGGACAGGCCTCGAGGTAGCCGGCCACCGCCCGGCGGACGAGCGGATCGTCGCGGCCGAGCGACTGCCAGAGCGCGGCGACCCGTTCCACCTCGCTCCACCGCTCATAGCGCGCCAGATCGACGGCCGCATCGGCCGCCACAGCCGGATTGTCGAGCAGCCCCGCCGTCGCCTCCGCGACGCGGTCGCGGGGAATCGAGTCGGCGAGGCATTCCCAGGCGAATCGGAGGGCGGCCAGCGAGTGCTTGGCGTCGCCGGGCCGCGTGTTGTTGGCAACCAGGCCCTGCCCTTGCAGGTAATCAAGCCCCGCCTCGGCCTCGGCGACGAGTACGCCCGCGAGGATGCCGTCGTAGCCGGCCCGCAGGTCATCGCCTGCTTCCTCGACGGCCGCGTGCAGCGCCGCGATGCCCCCGCTGCGATCTGTTGGTTGGCTGGTCGCCGCGGTCGCCATGCCCAGCGCGACCGCATAGAAGCCACGCCGCCGGCGATCGACGCGGGGATCGGCTAGCCAGGTTTGCAGCTGGTTTGGGTCGAACGCGTCGGCCACCTCGCGGACGGCTTCGAACGGCGCCAGGCCAAACTCGGTGAAGGCATCGGCCGCGATCGCCGGGTTGGCGTGTTCGAGCCGGCCGGCGAACCAGCGAAGCCGCCGCGCAGCCGGCTCCTCGACGGCGGGTGCCGCGGCGACGTGGGCGATGAGAGCCTCATCTGCGGCGATCGCCTCCCACCGCGGCCCGGCGGGGTCGCGGCTGCCGAAGAGAATCCCCGTGCCCGTGACCGGCTCGGAGACGCGGCACTCGACCACGACGGCCGGAACGTCCGCCGTGCCGCGAAGAACGGTGAGCGGCGCCAGGGGCTGCACGAGCAGGCCGTCGGCACCGCGGCTTGCATCTCCCGTTGCGTCGCCGACGAGCACCGCGTCGGCCGTGTCGCGGCGATCCGCGAGCGATCGCCCCACCGGTCCGCAGAACGGGCAGGCTGCGGCCGCGTGGGCGATGAGCAGCCAGACCACGGTGCCGCCGATCAGGGGCATGGCGTCACACGGATTGCCGATGATCCGCGCTCGAGTGCTCGGCGAGTGAAAGCCGACCGGCCGTGAGGCCGCGGGCGCATCACGCTGGACACGGCGTCTGGCGGCAGTTCGCCCCACGCCTCACGGCGTTGGGCTTGGACGAGCTGTCGAGGACGGTTCATGGCGAATGCGCGTCACACCGCTGCGGGCGCGGTCGCCTCGGCCTTCATCCGGGCCCGCCAGTAGGGCGTGGTGCAGAGGAGCAGCCGGCCGGTGCCGCGGTAACAGTAGGCGAGCTTCTGGCCCGACATCCAGTAGCTGATCCACGACCGCGACGGCCGCCGCATCGAAAGCTGGATGCCGGCTGTGTGGGCGACCACCTGGGAGCCGTCGACGACCAACTGATCGTCGTCGAGAGAGACCTCCTCGACGGGGCCGGGAACCGAGAGCACCGCCTGCCCGTCCCCCTTGAGCGCGGTCTTGTACCAGAAGATTCCTTGGTCGGCCCAATAGGCCGTCCAGAACGCCTCGCGATGGACCGAGAGCTTCACTTCGCCGTCGCTCGCCCAGAAGCACTTCGTGTCGAGGATCCACCGCTCGCCCGGCTTCACCTGCATGACGTGGAAGCCACCGAGCGAGGAATCGAGATAGACGTTGCCGGTCCCGTAGTACCGCGGCCGGATGAGCGACTCGTCGGAGAACAGCGACACCCACCAGGCCTTGAGCGACGGGAGGGGAACGTCCATCGCGATCGAGCCCATGTAGTGGTTGAGTGCGCCCCGCTCGGCGCGGACGTCGTCGTCGTCGAGGGCGACCTTCACCCACCGCATCCCCTCGGTTTCCTGGATCTCAAACGTCGCCATTGATGTCGACCTCCGCGCCGCGGGTGATGCCACCCTTCGTCCAATCGACGCTCCAGCCCGGAAACGCGACCGCCGGATAGGGATCGGCGACGATCGGCTCGGGCGAGGCGTGGACGATGTCGAACTGCCGGTCGTCGCGGATCCGGCCCAGCCGGAAGAACTTCGAGGTGTGTTGCGTCTTGGGATCGAGGCGGACAGGGCCGCCCGGACCAGCAAACTCCAGGCCGTCGCGGAAGGCCTGCCGGACCGCGGCGGTCTCGAACGAACCCGCCTTCTCGACCGCCTTCTTCCAGAGATGCACGAGGCACCAGTCGGGCTCCATCGGATCGCCGGTCACGCGGTCGTAGCCAAACTCCTTGCGGAAGCCGTCGATCCACATCCGATTGGCGGGCGTGTCGAGGCTCTGGAAGTAGCACGAGGCGGCGTAGTGACCCTTCACCTGCTCGGGCAGAAGGCTGCGGAGTTCGTCCTCGGCGATGCTCGTCGACACCACCGGGATCTTCGTGGGATCGACCTTCGCCTCGGCAAGTGCCGCGAACAGGCCGATGTTCGAGTCGCCATTGACGGTGCTCAGCACGCTGTCGGCGCCGGAGTCGAGGATCTTGCGAACCACGCCCGAGAAGTCGCGATCGCCGAGGGGCACGTATTCCTCTCCGACAGATTGGAGTTCCTTGCCCCGGGCCTTGAGGTACTTCTTGGCGACGAAGTTGGCCGTCCGCGGGAAGACGTAGTCGGAGCCGACGAGGAACACCTTCTTCCGCAGGCCCCCCGCCGCCGAGGCCAGCCAGTCGAGGGCCGGCATGATCTGCTGGTTGGGCACCATGCCCCCATAGACCACGCAGCGGGACGACTCGTTGCCCTCGTACTGCACCGAGTAGAAGAGCAGCTTCTGCGCCGCCTCGAAGAGGGGCAGCACTGCCTTGCGGCTGGAGCTCGTCCAGCAGCCGAACACCGCGACGGCTCCATCGTCGAGCAGCTGGCTGGCCCGCTTCGGGAACAGCGAGGCCCGCGAGCGTGTGTCGGGGGCCCTGGCCACCACCTGCCGGCCGAGGATGCCGCCGGCCGCATTAATCTGCTCAAACGCGTGGAGTTCGATGTCGCGGAGGGATGTGGCGCTGATGGCGAGCGGGCCGGTCTGCGAGTGGAGCATGCCGACGCTGACCGTCTTCGCCTTCGGGGAGATGCCGAGCGAGCAGCCGGCGAACAAGGCCGGCGCCATGCCGCGGGCGGCGGCCAGCGTGGCAGCGATGCCAGACCGCAGGGCGTTCCGTCGCGAGACCACGGTCGTCTGGTGGCCGCTCATTGGTCCTCCATCCGCTCGTAGAGCGTCTCGAAAGGCTCCGCCGTGATGCAGACGTCGCCGCGGAACGGCTGGTTCATGTCGAAGATCAGGTGCATCATGATTCCGAGGTAGGCGGCGAGGATGCCACCGAGCATCAGTTGCGTGAGGAACCGCATATCGAACAGCCAGCAGATGGCGATGTTGAGAATCGCGCCGAGGATCATCACGTACCACATCGACGCCGGCAGGGACGACTTCACCGAGAACAGCCGCATCTGTCGGGCCTCGAGAAATTCGTTGAACTGCCGCAAGGCTTCGGCGTGGATGATCTCTTCGGCCGGCGTGGAGGGCTTGAACTCCAGGAGTTGGTCATGGACCGCGGCCGCTCGGATTGTTCCCTCCGTCGGGATGATTCCCTGCCGCTGGAGCGGCCACGCGTACTTGATCACGTACCGCGTGTAGTCACGAAGCCGCCACTTCAGATTCTGCGCGTGCGGTTCGGGATAGCGAGAGACGTCCTCGTAGAGGGCCGACAGCGCCGAGGCCTCGCGGGTGACGTTCGCCCCCGCCTCGGCCACGTTCTGGTAGGCCGTGACGGCGATCAGGCCGAGGAGCAGGCCGTAGAACACGCAGAAGCAGGAGAGCACGTAGCCGACGATGTCGTTGGAGCCGGCGGTGTACTTGACGAACTGCCGGAGGATCGGCCGCACGAGGATCGAACCGATCCAGTAGAAACCGACGAACACTCCGATGAAGAGGAGCGAAAGCCGGAACTGCGGGATGTCATAGAGCCAGTACCACGACTCGGGATCGAAGAGTTGCATGGCCGATTCGGAGGAGGTGTGTCAGTCGCCGGGGTCAGGATCGGGCGTGCACGACAGCGGCGATGGTAGCACCGGCGGGCGGCAGGGAGCCAGCAGGCGTGCCATCGCGATTTTTGGCGGCTTATTGCACGCGTTCACCGTCGAGGGCGTAGATCGCCAGGTGACGGCCGTCGGGACCGCGGAGTTCCTCCACTCGGAACCGCCCCTCGACGGCGACCGGCCGGATGGAAAACTCGGCCGTCTGGCCGGGCTGCATCCGCACGACGACGCAGTCGTGGAGGGCCGCACCGGGGCCGAAGCAGCACTCCTGATTGTCACGGACGAGGACGAACTGCGTGAGGCCGCTCTGCTGAAAGCTCGGGAGGATGTAGCCGCGGATGCGGACCCGCTGCCGCTCGAGGTCGGTGACCCGCTGGGTGAGCCGATCGCGGGCGAAGGGCTCCCCCTTCTGCATCTCGAGCTTGATGTCGTCGAACGTGATCTCGCGGATGGCGGCGGTGCCCGCAGCCGGGGCTGGCGGCGCGTTGGCTGCTGATTCCGGTGCCGGCTGCGGATCCGAGGCTGTCGGTTCCGGTTTCCCACAGCCGACGATGAGGCACGAGGCGATGACGAGCGCAACAGCTGTCGTGCGGGAGGTCATGTTAGCGGACGCTCGCCGCATCGAGGTGGTAGAAGACGCCGCCCTGCAGATCGGCTGTGCCGGCCGGCTGCACGCGGAACCGGCCGGCGACCTTCACGAGGTATGGCGTGAAGTCGATGCCCGCTGTGTCGGACAGTTGCACGAGCACACGGTCGGTGATCTTCGGGTTGCCGCCAAAGCAGCAGTCGCCCTGGTCGCGGACGAGCAGGAACTGCACAAGCCCGTGCTGCTGCTTGCCAGGATAGATGTAGCCCTTGAGGAGCACGCTGCGGCCGTCCATGTCGCGAGCCGAATCGGGCACGTGGGTGGCGGCCTCGCCCTCGGCCGGCTGAAGGTCGGCGTAGGAGAGTCGCACGAATCCCTCGGGAAGCTCCGTGGCGTATTCATGGGCGTGGGAGGCGAGGCTGGCTGCGAGCGTGATGAGCGACACGAGGAGGGCCGCCATGGCCAGCGGTCGGCCCGTCAGCAGGGGATGGCGGGCGGCGATGTCGCGCAGCGCGATCCCGGCGAGCACGGCACCGACGAGCGGCACGGCGGCCAGCCACCAGCCGAGGAACGCCACGGGCGACACGGTGGCCACGGCTGCTGCGGCGATCGCCGCGCCCGAGATCGCGCGATACGCATCTCCCTCGTCGCGGGACGCTGCGTCCCGGCGAGCGGGGTGCGACGGAGAATCGAACAGGCTCTTGCCCATGGTGTCAGCGGCTGCCGGCGGGTGCGGTTCGCATCGCGGCCCGCGAGACCAGCGCGATCGCGAGCACCACGACGCCCCAGAGCATCCACTTCCAACGCGGTGCGCCGGCGGGGCTGGTCGGGGTCGGAGCCGCCGCGGCGGGCTGCGTGGGGTCGCGGCCAGGGACGTCGTCGGTGGCGTCGTCGTCGGCGAGTACCGGGGCCACGGCCATGGACAGCGACCCCTCGGCCGCGTCTGGCGGTGGGGCGTTGAGGCCGCGGCCGGAGTTGTCGTCGGGGTCTGCCGGCTCAGCGGTTGGTGCCGACGTGCCGGAGGCGACGAGCCCGGCGATGCCCGCGAGCGTGGCCGCCCGACGGACCGCCTCGGGATCGATCTTTTCCAGCTCCGCGACCGCCGCAGCCGCCTCCGGGAGCGGGCAGGCGCGGAGGTAGTTCACGATCGGCTCGCGGACGAAGATGTTGTCGGCCTGCGCCTCCTTGAAGAGCGTGACGAGCCTGTCGATGGCCGACCAGTCTTGCCAGCGGGCGAGGTCGGCGATGACGAGGTCGGCGAGCTTTGGTTCCTGGAGCAGTAGCCGAAGCGACGCGAGCACACGGTCTCGCGGCACGAGATCCGATTCCTCACCGAGGAACCGCAGCGCCATCACCGCCGCGTAGGTCTCGATGAACGGCACGTCGCGGCCCTGACGATCGAGGAATAGCCGATCGACGAGGTCGAGCGCCTCCGGCCCCTTGAGGGCCACGTAGCAGGCGATCAGGGCGTCGAGCCCGCTGCGAGCCTCGAGTTGCTCTGGGGTGAGCCCTTCACCGGAGAGGATCTTGCCGATCCGCTCGGCATCGGCTTCCGACCCACAGACGCCAAGCATCGTGGCGTAGAGCCGCCGGCGATTGGCCTGCACCTTCGGATTCTCGATCCAGGAAAGAAGCTTGGCCGGATCCATCTTCTCCTTCAGCCCACGCACGTCGGCGTAGGGCGCGATCGCAAACTCGTCGTAGGCATCGCGGGCGAGCGTCTCGTCCTCGTCTTCGAGGTGGTCCTGAAAGAAGGCCAGCCGCTCCGGTCCCTTTTCGGGCAGGTCGCCGAGCTTCCGCACATACTCGACTCCGCGGTCGCTGACGCGGACCGGGCTCGACCAGACGAGGTGTGGCGGCTCCACGGCCATCAGCAGAAACAGCGTGCCGACCGGCTTCTCTTCGAGCATGATCGTCTCGATCGGCGCCGCATCGCCGCCGGTGAGGCTTGCCTCGGCGACGAGGTCGCCCCCCTTGAGCACCTCGACGATCGCGAACTTTCCCTTGGGCAGTGGACCGTCGGCGGTGGGCAGCAGCGAACCTGCCGGTGGCGGTTCCACGAGCTTCGCGATCACGGCCGCCTGGCTCTGCGCGATCTCCTGGGAGAACGTCAGCGACACCGCCGAGCAGAACGGGCAGGCAACTGCCGTAGCAGCCAGGATCACGGCAACCAGAACCGCCGCACATCGAAGGACCAGATTCATCATGCCGTCATGGTACCCGGTGGCCTGGGCACAAGGAACGGAAGTCGAGGGCAGCGGAGCGACCTCAACCAGCCAAATCCGGCTGCGGGACGGGACGAGTTCGCTCGCCAACGGCAGGATAGCCGACGCTCGCGATCCTCGCCCCGATCCCGCAGCCTGCGAGCCTGCGGCCGCTCGGCTTGAACACTTGCCCCAGCGTGTGGGGATGCCCGCGGCCTTACGGCCGGTCGGCTTCCTGTGCTTCGTACAAGCCCAACGCCGTGAGGCGTGGGGCGAACGACCACCGGACGCCGCGTCCAGCGTGCGGACGCCCGCGGCCTTACGGCCGGTCGGTTTGAACACTGGCCCCAGCGTGGGGGATGCCCGCGGCCTCACGGCCGGTCGGCTTCCTGCGACGGTCTCATCCCAGCCACTTGGCGACGTCGGTGCGGTAGGCGGCGAGAGCCGGCATCAGGGCGGCGAGGATCGCCAGCGCGATCAGGAACGGCACGAGGAGCAGTTCGGCGGTCGGGGCCGCCGAGAGGAGCGTGGCCGAGACACCCGCGTTGGTGGTGATCAACGGGCCGATCGCGGCCACCAGCACGTGGCCGAGCGCCCAGCCGGCGAGGCCGCCGCCCAGAGCGAGGATCACTGCCTCGATCAGCACCGTGGCGAGCACCTGGCCACGGCTGGCCCCCAGCGCCCGCATCACGGCCACGTCGCGGCTCCGCTCCAGCGACGACCCGACCATGCTCACCAGGATCCCAATCGCCGAAACGATCACGACGAGCGTGGTCACGAGCAACAGCAGCAGTTCAAGCGGCCGCACAAACAGCCCGAGCAGCACGCTGATTTCGCGGATCGGCTCAGCCGCCTGGCCATCACGGCCCTCGTTGATCTGCGTCTTGAGCGCCATGGCGGTGAGCTCCGCGGGCAGGCCCGGAAGCGAGACCGTCTCGACGAGGATCGCCGTCACCTCCCGCTGCTCGCGGGGCAGCGGCGCGGGCGTACCGGTGGACTTGTCCGCGGGCCTTGCCACCGTCATGCCCTCGACCGGCTTGGCATGGCCTTCCTGCAGATAAAACCCTTCCATGTTCACGTAGACGCCGCGATCCACGGGCGTGTCGGTCCGGGCAAGCACGCCAGTGACGGTGAACGGGTCGTGGACGAGGCCGTCGTCGGCGCCGTGCGTCGGCGCGAATGGGTCGCCCGCCTTGAGGCCGAGCTTCGCGGCCACTTCGCTGCCAAGCACGCCGCCAAAGAACTCGTCGTCGCGAAAGTTGCGGCCGTCTGCGAAGGCGAAGGCCCGCGGCGGCGCCGCCGCGGCGGAACGGCCGAGCAGCCTGGCGAGCCAGCGGGGCATGCCCGACGGCGCACCTCCCCCGTAGGTGAGCCGGTCGAAGTAGGCGGCGCTCGTGCCGACCACGCGGTAGCCGCTGAAATAGTCTCCCATGCAGATCGGCACGGCGGTCTGCACGCTGCCGGCGAAGGTGCCGGCGACGCCGTCGGGCCGAGACGCCGCTGGGAGAAACTCCTCGTAGAACGCCCAGGAAATATTCTCGATCGGCTTGCTGACCAGGTAGACGCTATTGAGCACCAGCTGCAGCGGGCTGCCCTTGGCCCCGACGATCATGTTGTAGCCCAGGCCCGAGCCCGACTTGAACGCCTGCGTCACGATGTTGCCGATCACCAGCGTGGCGACGACCAGCGCCACGCCGAGCGCAAGCGACAGGGCCGTCAGGCCGCTCGTCAGGAGCCGCTGTCGGATGGTGCGCCAGGCGATGCCGAAGAGTGACATGGATTAGAGTGACATGGGTCGTGATGAGGCGGGTCGTGGTGGGACGGCTCAGCCGTGATGGACGGCCGCACGGTTGAAGTCTTCGAGGCGGAGCCGCTTCGGAAACCTGGCGGCGACCTCGGGGGAGTGGGTGACGACGAGCAGGGCGACGTCGTGCTCGGCGCAGGTGCTCGTGAGCAGGTCGATCACCTGATCCTGATGGGCGGTGTCGATGCTCGCGGTGGGTTCGTCGGCGAGCACCACCCGCGGCCGGTTGGCGAGCGCCCGGGCGACCGCCACCCGCTGCTGCTGGCCGATCGAGAGTTCGCCTGGCTTGTGATCGAGCCGGTGGGAGAGGCCGACGGAGGCGAGCAGGTCGGCGGCCCGCCAGCGGTCGGGCTTGCCGCTACCGAACGACATCGCCACCAGCACGTTCTCCAAGGCCGTAAATCCGGGCAGGAGGTTGAACTGCTGGAACACGAGGCCGAGCGTATCGGCGCGAATCCTGTCGGTGGCCGCCTCGCCGAGCCGGGTGATGTCGTGGCCGGCGATGTGGACGCGGCCGGTGTCGGGCCGCATGATCCCGGAGATGACGTGGAGCAGCGTCGATTTTCCGGAGCCGCTCTGGCCGGTGAGGGCGACCTGCTCCTTCTCGTCGAGCGCGAAGCGGTCGATGTCGAGCACGGCCACCGTCTCGCCGCCGGGCATGGCGAACGTCTTGCGGACGTTTTCGAGTTCGACGACGGGGGACGGCATGGGTAGGAGTTTACCCGCGGCGGCTCGTTCGGGCTCCATGGTGGGGCTCGGGGCTCCCTCAGTAGCACAGGTTTTCAACCTGTGTTTGTCCATCGCGGTAACTTCGGGGCTGCCAGTGCCCCGTCGCCGGACATTCGCGTCGGGCATCCTGCCCGACGCTCACTGCATGTCCGCTGCGCTCCGCCATCCTGGCTGCGCTTGCTCCCATAGCCCGGCTCCCGGGGCACTGGCAGCCCCTCGCTGCATTATTCCTCGCAGGTGATTCCGAAAGGGGGAGCAGCCAGCTGGGGGCACGCGCAGAAGCCGGTGCGACTTGTGCACCGCTGGGGTGCGCCGAAGCGATCGAGCAGAGAACTCACAAGTCCCGCCGGCGCCGAGCATGCTTCCGGCCGGCTGCGGGAAGCCGAGGCTTCCACCGCCCGCCCGGCGGATTCGGCTTGTCGGGTTTGGCTCGTCAGGCCGGCACCTGGGCTGCTTTCCGCCGCAGTACGTGCGTCGTTTGAGCGGTTATGGCGGGGGCGTGTATCATCCCGGCCCCGCCAGAAAGGCGTCGGCGTCCGCAACGGAGCGGAGCAGCCGGGCCCGCAGACACGCTTCCCAGGAGACTCGCCGTGCCCATTCGCGTCGGCATCAATGGTTTCGGCCGCATCGGCCGCCTCACCTACCGCGCCATCTACGAGAAGTACGGCC
>JBBAVQ010000096.1:0-10292 GCA_040397625.1 Pirellulales bacterium
CAGGCCCGCGAGAAAAGTGGCGCCGTAGCCGAGCGTCACCGTGACCACGTGCGTCGAGAGCCAGAACTGCGTGTCGAGCACGGCCTGGAGCACGTGCATCGTGTCGCCGGAGTCGAGTCCATACGCCACCATCAGCGTGAGCCCACCGCTGACGGCGGCGACGAGGTTGCCGATGCCGAGCCGGTAGAGCGACTCGAGCCCCAGGCCGGCGAGCACGCAGGCCCAGCCGATGAACACCGCCGACGAGTAGAGGTTGACCACCGGTGGCCGGCCGGTGAGATAGATCCGCGCGGCGAGGGCGAAGGTGTGGAGCACGAGCGTGCCGAGGAGCATCCACCAGATGAACCGGTTGAGCCGTGCCTGCCCGACGAGGAAGCTCGCGAAGCAGAGAACGGTGGCGAGCACGTAGAGCCACTTGGCGGTGTCGGTCGGGTTGAAGGCGTTGAGCCAGGCCTCGAAGGCGGCCTTGTCGGTCGATTCCCTGACGGCCGGCAGATCCGCGATCGCGGCCCGATAGGCCGAGACGGCGGAGTTGAACTCGGCTGCCGGCGCATCGACCTTGGCGAGCAGGTCGGTGAACGGCAAGACCGCGGGATTGAGCTGGAAGGCCGGCTGGCCCTCGCGGCCGTCGAGCACGCGGCCCACGAGCGCCGTGACCACGGCGGGATAGAGCGCCTGCCAGTTCGCTGCGGGCCCTCCGCCGCCGTCCACCGGCGGAGCGTCGATCGGCGGAATCACCGCGGGCGGATGGTTGTCGTTGATCATCCTCGCGCCCTGCACGAGCCGGCGGACCTGCTCGAAGAGTTCGCGGCGGGCCTCCTCGCCCTCCCCGCTCGGCCGTGGCATCGCCGGCGTGTCATACGCGAAGCGGACGAGGTCGTAGGCCATCAGTTTCTGCTCGAGTTCGAGGAATTTTTTCTGCACGAATGACCGCTGCTCGGCGGGCGTGGACCGCACCGCCTCGAGCTGCTTTCGCAGGGCCTCCCTCCCCTTCTCCAGCTCGGCTGCCGAATAGCGATGCCCCTGGCGACGGGTGATGTCGAACAGGTCGAGCACCTCGAAGGCGTCGATGCGGAACACGGGCGCGTCGGCCACCCAGTCGCTGCCGGCCATCAGCGAGAGCAGCCACTGCGTGGCCGTCACGCTGCCGCGCGGACCCTTCGCGGCTTCGTCGGGCAGTCGCACGCTGGCGCGGTTGCCGAGCAGCTGCAGCGTGTTTCTCGCCACGGTGTCGAGTGGCTTCACGCGGCCCTCGTGCATCACCGGGATCGCCCCCGCGGCCCGCCAGTCGAACTCGCCGGGCGAAGCGGTGCGTTCGCGAAGCCGCGGCAGCACGGCCGCCGCCACCAGGGCGAGGCCGAGCGCGGGGCCGATCCAACCGCCGCCGGCCGGCGTGCGGGCCGCGGCTGCCGTTCGCTCGTGGCGGTCGGCAAATCGCACGAACGTGAGGCCGAAGTGGGCGAGCATGCCCCAGAAGGCGAGCACGCAGGCCACGTAGGGAATGAGCCAGCCGGCGTTTTCCACGACCTGCAGCCCCGTCATCTCGCCGGTGCGGCCGTCGCCGAGATCGACCTGCGAATACTGGCTCTGATAGAAGGTCTCGCCCCGGTAGCGGACCGGGTTGTTCATCCAGACGCGGCCCTTCTGTTCGGCCTTCGTGGCCCGGTCGGTAAAGGTGACGTACGACGAATAGTCGCGGGGCGTCGCGCTGGCGGAGTAGTCGATCCGACGGACGTCGTCGAGGGTCACGCTGTAGGGTTTTTCTTCGCGGCGGAACCGCAGTGCCAGCCGCCAGGGCTTCCCGCCCGCTTCGACGGTGTCGAACTCGTCGCCGCCTCCTCCCATGAAGATCCGGCCCTGGTCGTTGAGGAACTGCGACACCAGGTAGGTGCCAAGGTCGCGGCCGGTGCCCCGCTCGACGAGCTGCACGTAGGCCGAAGCGATGTTGGATCGCGACGAGGCGCCCCCTTCGGGCGGCCGGCCGTCGGCGAGCCACTGCTTCCCGAGGCCTGCGGTGGCCGGGTTTGGTGCCACGGGGCCCACGCGGATCACGCTGGAGTTGGAAAACCAGTCGATCACCCGGATGTCGAACGGCAGGGCGTCGATCGCGATCGGTTCGCCGCCGGCGCGGGCCGCGAGCAGCCTGCCCGAGATCGCGGTCACGCGGTCATCGGCCGCATCGCTCGGGTCGATCACGGCGAGTTCGGTTTCGTCGGTGCGATAGGCCACGCTCGTGGTCTGCCCCTCGATCAGCGAGATCCGCTCCTCGATCTGGCGGTCGCCGAACAGGAACTGGCCGACCATCAGCAGCCCCACCGCCACGTGGATCAGTACGTTGCCGCCGCGGACGCCGAACACCATCACGAGGCCCGCGAGCAGCACCACCGCGGCCACGCTCGACTGGATCAGCTGCCACATGATCCGCAGGCCCGGATCGTTCATCCGCCACGACTCGCCGCCGGCGATCGTGAGGGCCACGAGCGCTCCCACGGCCACGGTCGCCGTCCAGAGCGTGCCGGCCACCAGCCGCCGGTTGGCCAGCCAGGCGGCCGTTCCGAGGCCGCCGGCGAGCACGGCCCCGCCCAGTTGCACCATCCGCCAGACCGTGTCGTAGTCCACCGGCGGGCGGCCCTGCAGGCCGTCGGTGCGGTGGCCGGTGAGGATCACGCCCGCCGTGAGCAGGCCGCCGAGGAGCGACACGATCGTGCCCCAGGCCAGTCGCTTGCCGTGCGCGGCCACGTGAAACCGCGTGGCCTTCGCCGCGATGAGGTTGGCGAGGAGCACAAGGCCGATCGTGGCGCCGCCCGGAAACGGAAACCAGCCGGGCACGTGGGTCTCGCCAAACACGGTGACGGGCAGGAAGTCGGCGAACGGCACGCGGGCGAGCCAGCTGTTGAAGTATTCGGCCTTCACTTCCGGAAGGTTTTTCTCGTCCTGCGCCAGCGTGCCCACGAGCAGTAGGAACGTGGCGGCCAAAAACATCACCACCGTGATCTTGAGCGAGCCCGCGGCCCGGAGCAGCTGCCAGACGACGCCGCCGGCCTCGGCCCGGAGGCCGCGGTCATCCGCGTCGAAGGCGAGACGTGCAGACACCACGGCGCCGCCTACTCCTTCCACCGGATCGACGACACGAATCGCGAGAACCGCTCCCGCTCGCTGGCGGCGACCGCCGCATCGCCCTTGAACTTCACGAACAGCGATCGGCTCTCGTCGATCGGGATCATCGCCCCGAGGATCGCCTGCCCCGTCGCTTCGTCGCCTGCAGCCGCAGCGTCGCGAAGCAGCACCAGCGTGGCCGTCGTTCCATCGACGTCGAGCGTCTCCGCGGCGGCGATTGCCGCCGCTGCCCTCTCTTTCAAGGCCTCCGGAGCGGCGGTGGCATCGAGCTGCCCCTGCCACCGCTCCACGTTGCCGGCGAGGGTGCCGGATGCGGGGATGATCGTCACCTCCCGCTTGTCGGCAGGGGCGCCGATGAAGAGCGTGGCCAGTCGCATGCCGGAGGCTCCGCCATCGCTCCAGCCCTCGGGCACCTCGTAGCGGATCGCCGAGCCGCGATCTCCCGTCGCGGCCGGCCCGGATGTGGCGTCTGACGCCACGGCTTGTCGCGACATGGCGGGCTCCGGGGCCGCTGCCATCGCCACGGGCTCCGCGTCTTTGGAGATCGTGTAGGAGCGGACGTCGCCCGGCCGGATCGCCGTAGCCGGTTCGCAGCCGCAGGCCGCGGCAACGAGGCTCAGCAGGCTGCCGCGGGCGATGCGAGCCGCCACGGCACGGACACGAGGGCGGGCGGGACAGGGCACTCGGCGGGCTCCGGCAGTGGGACTCACGCCAGATTTTAGCAGGCCCACGGCGGCTGGCCGCCAGAATCCGCTATCGCCACGAGAACAGGTCGGTCAGGGCCTTGAGCAGCGGGCTGGAAATCGGCATGCCGGCCGGGGCCCGGATCGACCAGACGAGGTCGATCATCACGAGGGCCGCGGTGAGCAGGAGCAGCGTGCAGCAGACGAGGCCCACGATCTGCAGCGTCGTGAACGGCGTCGCGCTCTCGAGAAAGTCATCGTCGCCCGCGACGATCGCCGCGGCGGCTGCGCCGTCGATCGAAACCGATCCCGAGTCATCGGAGACGGTGCCGAAGAAGCTGGAGTCGCCAGAGTCCTCGGTCGAGATCACGACCGAGGCACTCTCGTCGTCGTTGGTGGCGTCGCCGAGTTCGAACGCGTCACCACCGAGGCCCACGTCGTCGATGCCTGAGCCGATGCCGCCGCCGATCCCCGAGCCCAGCCCGACCCCCGAGACGCCCAAGTCGGGGCCCGAGCCGCCCAGGTCGAGTCCCGAACCAAGCGCGACACCCGAGCCGTCGAGATCGAGTCCTGAGCCGCCGAGCTTCACGCCCGAGGCGGCGAGGTCGCCTTCGAGAGACAGGCCGCTCTCGCCGATCGCACCCGACAGCGCTGCGGCGGCGGGGCCGGAGAGTCCTCCGATCGCGCCCGAGCCGAGGTCGATGGAGAGCGTGCCCGAGCCTCCCAGCACGTCGGAGTCGGTCGTCTTCGGCGCCGCTCCGCTCCCCTTCACCGCCGAGGGCGACGAGGCTTCGATGATCGAGTCGAGTTCGAGATCGGAACTTCCCAGGCTGCTCCCGCCATCGCCGAAGGTGAGGTCATCGCCCTTGGGTTGGACAATTGTTCGTGAAGGCGCTGATCCGGCTTTGTCGTCGCCGAAGATCGATTCCGTTTCCTCGATGGCGTCGCCCAAGACGAGGTCGTCGAGCCCGCTGCCGGCGGCCGATCCGCCGCCGAGCGAAGGCGACGACAGGTCGATGTCGAGACCGCTTGGCCCATCAGACGCTTCGTCGGCGAGGTCGGCCGCGACCCGCTCGATCTCGTCGAGCTTGAACTTCACGTTCGCGCCGTCGCGCATTGGAAACAGCTTCTTGCGGTCGACGAGACGATTGATCTCGTCGATCGTCACGCCGAGGTGGCGTGCCGCTTCCTCGAGCGACAGAAACTTTCCAGCCATGGCTGCCGTGCTTCCCGCGGGGCCGGGCTCGACCCACGAGCCCATTTCGTCTTTCGACGCAACCGCCTCTGCATTCTATCCCCAACCGCCATTGGCGGTGCAGGCGTCATGGCCGGCAGAGCCTGCCGGGGCCCGGGTCGGGCGTCAGCGGGAGGGGAGCTCCGCGGGGGCTGACGCGCCGGTCTGGATCAGCCGTTTGAGTGCCGCCGGCCGCGGCTCCTGGGCGTTGAAGTCGTCCACGAGCAGGTCCCAGGTGATGTCGCGGGTGCTCTTGAGCACGAGCGAACCGGTGGCGTTGTCGAGGTGATAGACGGCCGCATGGCGGGTGGCCGGATCGACCACCATCACCAGCCGGCGGGCGTCATCCACGGCGGTGTCGGAGATCCAGAGGCCCGTGGCCTCGGGGATCGGCCTGCCGGCCCGCTGGGCCGAGAGTTCCCGCGATCCGATCAGGATGGCGGCGGCCAGGATTGCCAGCGGCCAGCCGGCCGCCAGCCACGGGTGTCGGACAGTGCCTGGGGGCGAATCGCTCACGGCTCTCTCCCGGAGGGTTGCCAGACGCGGACTGGACAGGGTCGGGAAGATAGGAGGCTCGCCGGCGCCCGGGCAAGGCCAGTGAGTCGCCGGCATCGAGGCGTCGGGCAGGCCTTCGCGGCTTGCCTAGCCTGCGTCCCTTGGCGCGTCTGCCGGCGTTCCGACGTGCCGGATGTTTCGGTTCAATCGCCTGGGCAAGGCTTGTCGATGGAGAGGATCGAGCGGGTGCCGCAGCCGCGCCCGCATCGCGTCCGCCTGAACCGCCCTGGGAGTCCTCCGGTGTCGAAGCTCAACGCCCTCTCCGCTCAGTTGATGCGGTCGCCCCTGCTCTGGGGCGGCGCGATGTCGTTCGCCTTTTTCGCGCTGATCCACGGCGGCGTGATCACCAACACTCTGGTGATCCGCTATCTCGCCGGCCACTGGGTGGAGTATGTCGAGACGGCGATGTTTTGCGTGGGCCTCGCCTTCCTGGCGATCCATGCGACGGGGATCCTGCGTCAGCGGCGCCGCGTGGACGAGCCGCTGCTCGAAGACGCCCCTGAGGGGGGCGTCGATCCCGCCGAGGCGTCGGCCCTCGCCGCCACGATCCCGGCGGAGGCCTCGGGCTTCCTGCCGCGGCGGCTCCGCGAAGCCCTCGATTTCGTGGTCCGCACCGGCTCCGCCGACGATCTGGAGAACCACCTCAAGTATCTCTCCGATCTCGATGCCGCTCGCGCCTCGCAGGGCTACGGCCTCGTGCGGTTCGTGATCTGGGCGATTCCGATCATGGGCTTTCTCGGCACGGTGATCGGCATCACCGAGGCGATCGCCTGCCTGTCGCCCACGCAGCTCGACAACATCTCCGGCGTGGTCGCCGGCCTCGGCACGGCGTTCGACACGACCGCCACCGCGCTTGCGCTGTCGATGATCCTGATGTTCCTGCAGTTTGTCATCGATCGCTCCGAGCAGGGGCTGCTCGCCACGGTGGACGACGCCGCCTGGGCGACGCTGGCCGGCCGGTTTCAGTCGCTCGGGGGCGGTGACGGCACGGCGCTGGCCGTGGCCCGGCTCGGCGAGACGCTCGGTCGCGGCACGGCCCGGTTGCTCGAGGCGCAGGAGCAGGCCTGGTCGTCGCTGGAGCGGACGGCGGCCGCAGGAGTGCGCCAGCTGCTCGACGAGAGTGGTGGCACGATCCAGACGTCGCTGACCGCCGCGCTCGACAAGAGCCTCGCGTCGTGGACGGAATCGTTCGCTCGCACGCAGGACGAGCTCGCCTCCCGCCGCGAGGATCGCTGGGTCGAGGCGGCGTCGTCGCTCGCCCAGGCGGTGCGTGGCCTCGAGGCCCGGCACGATGCCATCGAGCGGCAGACCGTCGCCATTGCCGGCGTCGTTGAAGCCACCCGCGACATCGCGGCGCTCGAGCGGTCGCTCGATGCCAATCTTGCCACGCTCTCCTCCACCGGCCGCTTCGAGGAAACGCTCACCACGCTGGCAGCCGCGGTCCAGCTGCTCGCCGCCCGTGCGGCCGACCAGGGCCGCGACGTTCACGCCATCCGCCGCACCGGAAAGGCCGCATGAGCCGAGCCCGCGCCCAGTCGGG
Source organism: Pirellulales bacterium (assembly GCA_040397625.1). GTDB lineage: Bacteria > Planctomycetota > Planctomycetia > Pirellulales > UBA1268 > QWPN01. The sequence goes on from JBBAVQ010000096.1 coordinate 7,130, forward strand.
CCCGTCCATCTCCCTGTTTCCGTTTCTCGCCGTGCTGCTCTGCACGATGGGGTCGCTCCTCGTCGTGCTGGTGATCTTCAGTCGCTCGGCGAAGCAGGCGGGCATCGCGGCGGCCGAGCAGGCCAGGGCCGAGGCGGCCGCCGCCGCCGACGCCGAGCGGCAGGAGCTGGAGCTGGCCCGCGATGAAATCGGCTGGCGGATCGACCACATGCGATCCATTCGGGATCGCACGGCGGAGGATCTTGCCAAGGCCCGCATGCAGCTGGCGGGCACGGAGGAGAACGCGCGGCAGCTCGCTGATGAACTCGACGCCCTCGCCCGCATGGTCGAAGCGCTCGAGAGCGAGGCCGCCAACGCCGACGACCGCACGATCCTCGAACTCGAGCGAAAACTCGCCGAGGCCCGCAAGGCCTTCGACGAGGCGAAGGAGCGGCTGGCAGACAAGCCACCCGCCTACGCCGTCGTGCCCTACGAGGGCGCCAACGGCACGCATCGCCGGCCGCTCTACATCGAGTGCTGCATCGACGGCGTGTATTTGCAGCCGGAGGGGATCCGCTTCGGGCCCGCCGACTTCGAGGGGCCGCCGGGGCCCGGCAATCCGCTTGCCAGTGCGCTCCGGGCCGCCCGCGAGCACATCGCGAAGAGTCCACGGGAGTCGGGCGACCCGAACGTGCAGCCTTATCCCCTGCTCATCGTGCGGCCGTCGGGCGTGATGGCGTATTACGCCGCCCGCGAGTCGATCCAGTCGTGGGGCAGTGAGTTTGGCTACCAGTTCATCGACGAGGATTGGACGCTCACCTATCCGCCGCGCGACCCGGCCCTCGCCGACGCAGAGCTGCGGGCGGTCGAGGAGGCTCGCCGCCGGCTCGAGTGGCTCGCGCAGGTGCGGCCGCCGAAGCGGACGAAGCCCGCCACGCAGTATCGAGCGGCCACGACCCGCGGTGGCGTAGTGTCGAATAGCGGGCCGAGCGTGCTCGGCGACCAGTCGCGCTACGACTGGACCGAGGAGCAGGCCGGCGACAACCCTGGCGGGCCGCCGGGGCGCGGGTTCAATGCGGCCGGCGGCGGCAGCGGCGATGGCGGCGAACTCGCCAGCGGCCAAGGTGGCGACGTGATCCTCGGCAACCGCTATGCGGGGCCTTCGAAGTTCTACTCCGGCGGTGCGGGCGGTAGCGGTTCCGCCAACGGTGGAATCCAAGGAGCCCCGAGCGGAAGCGAGGGGATCGGCGACGGCGTCTCGCCGGGCCCGAACGGCTTCCCCGAAGGCCCGGGCGGAAACGCGGCGACGGGTCCCGGAGGCCTCGCCGCTTCCGGCGCCGCTGGCGGCACGTCGGCCCAGGGAGGCGGTGCGGAGGCATCGTCCGCGGGGGTCGGGGCGAGCGACTCTGGTGCAGCAGCTTCCCAGGGCTCGGGAGGTTCGGCAGCTGAGGGTGGCGATCAGACTGCATCGGGCATGGCGTCGAGCGGCGGTGCCGCCGGCGGAGCGTCTGGCGGAGCGGCCGGTGGTGCGTCGAGCGGAAACTCTGCCGCGGGCTCTGGCAGCAGCGGCGGCGGGAGTGGTCCTGCGATGCCCGGCCTCGCCCAGAGTGGTGGAGCCGGCGCGGCAAGTGCCGCCGGTGCCTCGGGCGCGTCGGCGAGCATGACGGCATCGCTGGCTGGCAAGCGGGGGAGCAACTGGGCGAGCCTCGCCACGGCGGAGACGCCGGTGCCGCTCACGCGGCCGATCAAGATCGAGTGCGATGCCAGCGAGTTTCGCATCCTCGGCGACGGCGGCCGCGTGCAGTCGCGGATCCCGATCGGCACGCAGACGGTCGATTCGGTGGACCTGCTCGTCCAGGAGGTGCATGCGACCGTGGGCCGCTGGGGGTTGGCCGGCGACCGGATGTATTGGAAGCCGCAGCTCGTGCTCTCGGCCACGCCGGAGGGTGTCGGCCGGCGCGAGGACCTCGAAAAACTCCTCGCCGACAGCGGCCTCGAGACGCGGCGGAGCGAGCACAAGGACAAGGTTCAGAATCTGCCACCGGTGGAACGCACCGGCAGCCTCTTTCCCCGGCGATAGACGGAGCACGCGATGGCACGATCCAGGCAGGAAGAAGACCTGACGGCAGGCCAGGACTCGTTCCTCGACGTCATCACCAACATCGTCGGCATTCTCATCATCCTCGTGATGGTGGTGGGAGCACGGGTTCAGAAGATCTCGCTCGACGCCGCCGTGCAGGCTCCCCGGGCCGCGGTGAACGGCGATCTCGAAGCGGAGGTCGCGGAGCGGGCCCACACGCTCACGTCGGCGGAAAGTGAAATCGGGGACCTTCAGGCCCAGACGCAGATGGTGCAGGCGGCGATCGACGGGGCGTCGAGTGCGCGGCTGCAGCTCGCCACGGCTGTCTCGGTGGCGAAGGTGGAGGTGGAGCGGCGCAAGCAGGCGGCCGATGCGGCGAAGGTGGCCGACGCCGAGCGGGCCGCGAAGCAGCGGCAGCTCGAGGAGGCGATCCAGCAGTGTGCGCTCGAGACCGAGGCGATCAAGCATCAGAAGGCGACCACGGCCGAGGTGCTCGCGTATCCGACGCCGATCGGCCGCACGGTGAACGGCGAGGAGATCCACTTCCGGCTCGCCGGCGACCGGATCGCCTACATCCCACTGGAGGAGCTCTTCGAACTCGCCAAGCGGAACACGCAACGGCATGCCGGCTCGATCGCGGAGATGGCGGCGCGGATCGAGACGGTCGGGCCGGTGCAGGGCTTTGCGCTCGACTATGTGATCGAGGCGAAGATCGATCAGGCGCGGGGCCAGATCCTGATCCGGTCGCGGGAGTGGGTGGTGCGGCCGGCCGATCCGCTGGCCGGCGAGACGGTGGCGGACGCGATGCGTTCGTCGTCGCGATTTCGTGGCGTGCTCGGCGGCGTGAAGCCCGACACCACGATCACGCTCTGGTGCTACCCGGACAGCTTCGCCGCCTATCGGCAGATTCGCGAGGAACTGCACCGCCTCGGCATCCCGACCGCCGGCCGGCCGCTTCCCGAGGGTGCCCCGATCGGCGGCTCGACCGAGGGCAGCAAGTCGGTCGTGCAGTGAGGCGCGGCCGTCCGGCTCACGCCTGATTCTCTCGGGTTCATCTGTCCAAGCCCAACGCCGTGAGGCGTGGGGCGAACCGCCACCAGACTC
>JBBAVQ010000097.1:0-10284 GCA_040397625.1 Pirellulales bacterium
GGCTCACCAACCGCCGCGTGATGATCGAACGGGGCATCAATCCCCAGGTCGAGCAGTACGTTGATCTCGACCGGTTTGACGCCATCGATCTGGCGGTGAGCCCCGGGCAGGAGTGGTATGCGGCGGGTGACCTCGTCTTCCGTCGCGGGGCGATCGAGACGCTCAGGCTGTCCGGCGTGAGTCGTCCCGAGTCGTTCCGACAGACCTGCCTGAAGACGCGTCAGGCCTACGTCGGCGCTGCGGCCGCTCAGGGTACTGCCGTCGGGGCGGCCTGACGTCCGCGTCTGCTTTGCATCGCTCTCACACGGGTTGCCGGCCGGCGACGGGACCGCGGGCTTGAATGGCGTCGCGGATCGCGCTTCTGGCGTCGTCGTCGAGGTCGCACCGCAGGGCGGCGGCATTCTCCACGACCTGCTCCGGCGACGTGGCCCCGAAGAGCACGCTCGTGATCCCGGGCTGCTCCGCCGTCCAGGCGAGCACCATATCGGGCAGCGTACAGCCGAGTCGTGCCGCCACGGGCCGGAGGGAGTCGACGAAGTCGAGGTTTCGGTCGAACTCCGCCCCGTTGAAGATCGGGTACTTGTGGCGGCTGTCGCTTGTCGGAAACGTCTGGCCGCGACGCATCCGCCCCGCAAGCAGGCCCTTCATCAGCGGCCAATAGACCACCATCGCCACGCCGTTCGCCATGCACCAGGGAAGCACCTCTGCCTCGATCTCCCGCTGCAGCATGTTGAACTGCATCTGGCAGGCGGCCAGCGGGCAGACCGCCACAAACCGGGCCAGATTCGCCGCCGACGCGTTCGACAGGCCGATGGCCCGCGCTTTGCCCGCGTCGAGCAGCCGCTTCAGTTCGCCGGCCGATTCCTCGATCGCCACGGCTGGGTCAGGCGCGTGCAGGTAGAGCAGGTCGAGCCGATCCGTACCGAGCCTCGCGAGGCTCTCGTCCACCTCGGCGCGGATCCGTTCCGGCCTGCCATCGACCACCTGCCTCCGTGGCGGGCTTTTTGACGGATCGGGCTCCCAGTGGATGCCGCACTTGCCGGCCAGCACCACGGCGTCGCGCCGCCCCGGCAACGCCTCCCGGATCGCCCGCTCGCTCTCACCGTGCTCACCGTAGCAGTAGGCCGTGTCGAGGTGCGCGACCCCCGAGTCGATCGCGGCCTTTACCGTGGCCACCGCCGCCTCGCGGCTTACGCCGTCGCGGGTCATGCCCGCGAGCGGCCAGCAGCCCAGGCCCAGCGGGCCGACAGTGACGGGAGACGATCCAAGCGAGCGGGGAGTGGCGTCCATTCGGGAGGGCTCGCGGCGGCTACGAAACCACGGCGGAAGCTGCCGGAAACGCGCCCGTTGCCAGGAATCCCGCCACGAGGTCGGCCGTTTCGCGGCTGAAGAGCAGACCGGTGTGCCACGTGGGCAGTGTGACGTGCGAGTGGGGAACGTCGGGCCGCGTGCTCTCCTCCGTGACCAGGGCGTCGTGCTTCGCCGCGATCACGCCGATGTCGATCCCCTGGGGCATCGGCAGCGAGTTCACGAGGCTGTCGTCCGCCGTGGAGAGTTCGATCACCGGCTTGAGGAACCGGCCGAACGTGCCGGCCGTGGCTGTGGCGACGAAGGAGCCCCGGTTGGGCGGGGCGAGCATCACGAAGCGGCCCATCTTGCTCGGCCGGTAGCGGTCGAGAGCGGCCCTGCCGATGATGCAGCCCATGCTGTGGGCCACCAGGTGGATCGTGTCGATCCGGGGTTCGCGGTCGAGCAGTTCCAGCTCACGGGCGAACCGATCCGCATGAACGAGCAGCGAGCACTGCATGTTCCAGTAGCCCCACGCCGTCGTCTGATAGCCGTGCGTCCTCAGCCGCCGGCCGAGCACGGTCAGCATGTACTTGTTCGCCATGAAGCCGTGGACCATGGCCACGCACTCGCGCGGGTGATCGGTGGGCGAGCCGGGCGTGAAGCGGACGGATGGCATGAGCGACTACGCCGGCCGGCCCGCAGGCAGCGGGGGCCGCTGCGGGGCGGGGCAGCAGTCGAGAGGGCAGACGTCGTGATTGGCGGGCAGGGCGCCGATCGCGGTTCGCTCGGGCAGGGCCCAGGCCCGCTCCGCGATCAGGTCGCGAACCATCGACACGAACGCGGGAGCGGTGCCGACGGTTGCGGCCCGGGCCATGTCGACGCCGAGTTCGCGGCAGAGATCGGCCGCCTCGGTGTCGAGGTCGTAGAGCACTTCCATGTGGTCGGAGATGAACCCGATCGGCGCCACGACCACCCGCCGGACGCCGCGAGCGTGCAGTTCGCGGATGGCATCGCAGACATCGGGCTCAAGCCACGGCTGCGTGGGCGGGCCGCTGCGGCTTTGATAGACGAGCTTCCAGTCGCCGGCGCCCGCCTCCGCGGCGACGAGCCGGCATGATTCCTGGAGCTGCGGCACGTAGCGGCAGCCGTCCGCCATGGAGGTGGGGATGCTGTGGGCCGTGAACAATACCGGGACTCCGGCCCGCTCCGCGGCCGGAAAATGCTCCAGAGCTCGCCGCACGTTGGCCGCCATCGGCCCGACGAAGCCTGGATGGTTGAAGAACACGCGAATCTTGTCGACCTGCGGGGCCCGATCGCCCAGCGGCGCACAGGCAGCCGCAATGTTTTCCCGGTACTGCCGGCAGCCCGAATAGCTGGAAAAGGCACTGGTCACAAACGCGATCGCTCGCTTCACGCCCGCGTCGGCCATCTCGCGGAGCGTGTCAGTGAGCAGCGGGTGCCAGTTGCGGTTGCCCCAGTAGACGGGGAGATGGGGACCGCGGCGGTCGAGTTCCTCGCGGAGCGCCGTGAGCAGGGCAAGGTTTTGCTCGTTGATCGGGCTCTTGCCGCCGAAGTGCTGATAGTGCTCGGCAACTTCGAGCATCCGTTCCCGCGGCACATTGCGGCCGCGGAGGACGTTCTCCAGGAACGGGATCACGTCGTCGGGGCCGTCAGGGCCTCCGAACGAGACGAGCAGGACGGCGTCGTAGTGGGATGGCGTGTCGATCGGGGCGTCCTCAACTCGGAGCGGGTCTGCCATGCGATCGGGAGAAGGGGCGACGAAGATTGACCCCACGGGGATTCGAACCCCGGTTACCGCCGTGAAAGGGCGGTGTCCTAACCACTAGACGATGGGGCCGTGTCGGATCGAATCGACCCGTAGTCACGGACATAAACCGATCCAAAGAGTACCCGCTAACTCGGCACGGCGTAAGTGCCGGCGAAACGCCGTCGCAGGACGACGTTACGGAAGCGGAGGGGTGGGCTGGTCCGCAGGGCCCGTGGTTGCCGAATCGGCTCCGGGCGATGCGATGGAAGGGGCCACCACCGACGCCGCGTCGACTGGTTCGCCCCGTGCAATGGCCTCGAAGACCTCGCGACGGTGCACGGGCACCTCTTTCGGCGCCTCGACGCCGAGCCGAACTTTGTCACCGCGGATCTCCACCACAACGATCGTGATGTCGTTGTTGATGACGATGCTCTCGTCTTTCTTCCGCGACAGTACGAGCATGGGGCCAATCCTTGGCGGAGCGGATCCGTCGCCTACGGATTCCGCAAACTCCTTAACTGTAAAGGTTTCCAGTGCCCCGTCAAGCATTTTTGGCGGGGTTTTCCTCGGCCGCGAGGGTGTTTTTCGCGGATTCCGCGGAGGTTTCTCGGGGAGGCAGGGAAATCCGTCCCGGCCGCCGGCGGCCGGGACGGGCCGGACACCTAGGCGGGCGCGACTGGGCGGGCGCGACTGGGCGAAGCACGCCTCGGCGCGAGGGGGTGGCTCTGAGGTCGGTCGCGACGGGCAGGCACGGCCGCTGCGGGCACCCGCGTCGGGCGACACGCAGCCCAGCCCGCACCGCACGGTCGCGGCTTGTTGGGACTGAAGCCACACCTATACTTTCGCAGTCCTGACAGTTCTCCGTCGTCCTGACGATTCGCCTTTGCTCCAGACGATCCGCCTGACCGACCCCACCGACGGGCATCCCGCATGAGAGAGTGGCTTCGCAACCTGTTCACCGCCGTGGGCACGGTGCTTGAGGGCATGCTCGTCACGCTGCGGGTTTTCGGCAGCACGTACGACCAGAAGCGGCGGACGTTCACGGAGCATTTCGAGTATCCGGAGCTGCCCGCGCCGGTCGCCGCCCGGTATCGCGGTTTTCACCGCTACGACCTCACCACCTGCATCGCCTGTGATCAGTGCGCGAAGGCCTGCCCGGTGGACTGCATCTACATCGGCAAGGAGCGGGTGGAGAACGGCAAAGGCTTCATGGTCAGCGGCTTCACGATCGACTACTCGAAGTGCATGTTCTGTGCCCTGTGCGTCGAGCCCTGCCCGGTGGACTGCATCTTCATGGGCTCCACGCTCGACCTGTCGTGCTACAGCCGCGACGGAACGATCGTCGATTTCGCCCGCCTGCCGGTCGAGGTCGCCTGGGGCCGTTCCACGATCAACCCCACGGCCGTTGCCGCTTCGAAGGTGATCGTTGAGCCCGTCCACGGCGGGCCCAACCAGTAGCCATTCGCATTCCCCGAGCGTTTTCGCCATGCATCCCACTCTGATCGCCGGCTTCGTCGCGCTGTTCGTCGCCGTTGGCGGGGCGTTTCTGGCGGTCAACCTGCTCGTCGGCTGGCTGGTACGTCCGCGGATGCCCAACACCGAAAAACTCGAGGTCTACGAGTGTGGTGAACCGACCATCGGGTCGAGTTTCGTGCAGTTCGATCTGCGGTTCTACGTCGTCGCCCTGCTGTTCATCATCTTTGACGTGGAGGTTGCCCTGTTCTTTCCGTGGGCGACGGTGTTCGGCAAGGCGACCCAGCTGACCGATCCGGCTCTTGTCTCGGCGAGTGCCGACGGAGGCCTGAGCCCAGCCAGCGACGGGCTCCTCCGCGAACTGGGCGTCGGCACGCCGGCCGTGCCGCGGCAGGAAGGGCCCTTCTTCACGCCCACGCTTCCCGAAGTCAGGCACGTGGAAGCATCCCGAGGCGAGATGACGCCCGCCCAGGCCGCCGCGCAGTGGTCGCTCGCCCGTGCCGGATCGTTGCTGGCCCGCACGGCGCTCGTGGACATGGCGGCATTCTTCGCCGTGCTCCTCGCTGGATTCGCGTACGTGTGGTATCGCGGCGACCTCGACTGGGTCCGGGCCGTGTCGGCCGAACGGGCCGGTTCGGCGGGCCGAGTGTCCACTCGCTGACGCCGCTGGCGACGTACCGAACCTTTTCAGAGCCGACGCGACAGACGCCCCACCCCACGAACGGTACACCATGCAAGGCCCCGGTTTTCTTGAGCAGTTGGAGAAGGCCCTGCCAGGGGCCGTGGTCGGCCGCAACCTCGAGGCGCTCGATCCGTGGGTTGAGGTCGCCCCGGAACGGATCGCCGACGTCTGCGGCTGGCTGGCGAAGTCGAGCCCGGTGCGGTTCGACTCGCTGCAGTGCATCACGGCCGTCGATTGGCACGAGCCCGACCCAAAGAAGGCCGCCAAGGTGTCGTGGCAACCGCACCTCGAGATGGTCTACCACCTCTGGAGCACGCCGGCGCGCGTGAGCCTCGTCATCAAGACGAAGCTGCCGCGCTGGAAGGCCGACGTGCCGGGGCAGCCGCCCGAGATTCCGACCGTGTGCGGCGTCTGGCGCGGCGCCAACTGGCACGAGCGCGAGGTCTACGACTTGTCGGGCGTGTGGTTCACCGGTCATCCGGACCTGCGACGGATTCTCTGCCCTGAGGACTGGGAGGGCTTTCCGCTTCGCAAGGACTACGAGATGCCGCTCGATTATCACGGCATCAGGGGGAGGTAGCGATGGCATCGATGGTTGACGACGATCCCCGCATCATCGAGTTCGACGTCCGCACGGACGAGATGCTCGTCAACATGGGGCCACAGCACCCGAGCACCCACGGCGTGCTCCGGCTCGTGCTTCGGACCGACGGCGAGGTGGTGTCGGAAGTGGAGCCGCACATCGGCTACCTCCACCGCTGCGCCGAGAAGATCGGCGAGAACCTCACCCACCGCCAGTTCATCCCCTACACCGATCGGATGGACTACCTGGCGGCGATGAACATGAATCTCGGCTGGGCCCTCGCGGTCGAGAAGCTGATGAAGTACCAGGTGAGCGAGAAGGCCCGCCACCTGCGGGTGCTGATTTCCGAGCTCAACCGGATCGCCAGCCACCTGGTGGGCATGGGGGCCTACGGCCTCGACCTCGGCACCTTCAGCCCCTTTCTCTATGCGTTTCGCGAGCGCGAGAAGATCCTCGACCTCTTCGAGGAGGCCTGCGGTGCCCGGCTCACGTACAGCTACATCACGGTCGGCGGCTTGACGGCTGATTTGCCGCCGGGCTGGCTGCAGCGGTGCGAGGCCTTCCTCGACCAGTTCGAGCCGATCATCAAGGAGTATCACGCGCTCCTCACGACGAATGCCATCTTCGTGAAGCGAACGGCCAACATCGGCGTCATGTCGCCGGAACTCGCGATCGAGTACGGCTGCTCCGGCCCGGTGCTCCGCGGGAGCGGGGTCGATCAGGACATGCGGCGCGATGGCGAGGCGATCTACACGGCCATGTACGAGGGCTACGCGTTCGAAGTGGCCGTGATGAAGGACGGCCACTATCCCCGCGATCGCGAATACCCGGCCGTTCCGGCCGACGCCGTGCTTGGCGACTGCTGGCACCGGTTCTTCGTGCGGATGCTCGAAGTGGTGCAGTCGATGGACCTCGTTCGTCAGGCGATCGACCGCTATTCGGCCTGCAAGGGGCCGCTCGGAGAGCCGCTCAAGCTGACCGAGAAGATGCCCGCCGGCGACGTCTATCTCGAGACGGAGTGCCCCAAGGGCCAGATGGGCTTCTACATCGTCAGCGATGGCTCGGCGATTCCGTGGCGGGCTCGGGCGAGATCGAGTTCGTTCTCGAACCTCGCCGTCGCCCACGAACTCTGCCGCGGCTGCCTGATCGCCGACGTGCCGGCGATCGTGGGGAGCCTCGACATCGTGATGGGTGAGATCGATCGGTAGCGAATTAGCCGGCCCGCAGTCGCGCGCCGGCGAGGAGGCGGCAAAAGTCTCCTCGCCCGGGCCGGGGCGGCCCAAGGCTCGGCGAGCGTTCGCCGACCACCTCGCCTGCCGTTGTGTGACAATGCCGATTTGCTGCCGGGACTTGTGAAAAGCAGTGGGGTACGGCACACTTCGTGAGAATTTTCACGAAGTGGGTTTCCGCCCGGGAAATCCGCGAACAGCACGGCTTTTGAGGCGCGGCAACGCTGACCGCATGGCTGACTTTTTGATCAATACGGTGGGCCTGCCGGCGTGGCTGGCGTGGATGGTCGCGGCCGTCGTGGCGGCCGTGCTGATCCTTCACGTGATCGCTGGCGGAGCGCTCGTCTTCATCTGGGCCGAGCGAAAGATCGCCGGTCGTATCCAGGACCGTCTCGGCCCGACCCGTACGGGCGGAAAGTTCGGCTGGCTTCAGTCGCTCGCCGACGGCATCAAACTGCTCGCCAAGGAAGACCTTATGCCCGACGGGGCCGACGGCATGCTCTTCCGCATCGCCCCCTACGTGAGTTTCTGTGCCTCGTTCTGCGCCTTCATCTGCCTGCCGTTCGCATTCGATGTCGTCGGTCAGCGGCTCAACGTCGGCGTGTTCTTCGTGATCGCCGTGCTCGGGCTCGAGGTGTTCGGCGTGATCCTCGCCGGCTATGCCTCGGCCTCGAAGTGGTCGCTGTTCGGGGCGATGCGTGAGGCGGCTCAGGTCGTCAGCTACGAGGTGCCACTGGGCATGTGCGTGGTGGTGCCGGTGATGCTCGCCGGCAGCATGGACCTCGTGACGATCGCCGAGAAGCAGGCCGGCTGGTTCACCAACTGGTTTCTGTTTCACGACCCGTTCACCTTCGTCGTCTTCTGGATCTACGTCACCTGCGCCGTGGCCAGCGTGAACCGGGCGCCGTTCGATCTGGCGGAGGCCGAGAGCGAGCTGGTTGCCGGCTTCCACACCGAATACTCGGGCCTGCGGTGGAGCTTCTTCTTCATGGCCGAGTACGGCTCGATGTTCCTCGTTTCGGCGTTGGCCGCCGTGCTCTTCATGGGGGGCTGGAATGGCCCGATTCCGGTGGCCACGCTCGTCGGGCTTTCTGAGGGGACGGGCGACACCGCCCACTACCTCGTCCGACTGATCGGCCTGGCAAACCTGCTCGGCAAGGCCACGCTGGGCGTGCTGGTGATGATGTGGATCCGCTGGACGCTCCCCCGACTCCGCATCGACCAGGTGATGACCACCTGCCTGAAATACTGCACCCCGCTGGCTGCGGCGATGTTTCTCGGGGCGATGCTCTGGCAGATTGCCCTTCCCGGGGGTGTGGTGCCGGTGCTTCGCCGGCCGGCCGCCGAGATCCGCGAAGGCTGGTTGCAGGGACCCGGCGGCGCAGTTCGATCCCGTGACGCCGATGGCGCGAAGGTCGCCCAGGTGAAGTCATGATGCCTGGCATTGCCACATTCGCCGACGCCTTCCTTGCGGCCCCGCTGCCGCTGGCCGCGATCAACTGGCACTCGTTCTTCTTCCTGCTCTTTGCGGCGCTCGCCTGCGGCTTCGCGGTGGCGGTCGTGGCGGCTGAGAACGTGGTGCGGATGGCGCTCTATCTCGTGCTCTCGCTCGGCGCCACGGCGGGTCTGTTCTTCCTCGCCGGCGCCGAGTTCGTGGGCGCGATGCAACTCATGATCTACGTCGGCGGCACGCTCGTGCTGCTCGTCTTCGGCGTCATGCTCACGGCCCAGGCCCCGTTCGTCTCCATCAAGGGCAGTGGTCGCGACAAGGTCGTGGCCGGCGTGATGGGGGCCGTGCTCCTGGCCGTGCTGCTCCAGGCGGCCCTGTCGGTGAAGGCCTGGCGGGCCCCGGCGATCGGCGTCGTCGCCAATCCCGCCGCCACGCCGATCGGCATGGCGCTCGTGGGGGTTCGCGTGGATGAGCCGGGTGTGGGTGCTCCGGCGAAGAACGTTCGTCCCGGCTACCTGCTGCCGTTCGAAATCGTGTCGATCCACCTGCTCGTGGTGCTGGTCGGGGCCGCGTACCTGGCCCGGGCGAAGCGCCGAAAGACCCCGCGGGCGATCGAGGTGGCGGCGTCGGTCGAACCGCCGGCATCGGTGGCCGAGCACGCGGCGATCGGCCGCGATCGGCGTCGGGGTGGTTCCGTGCTCGCGGGAGGTCGGTGATGTCGCTGGATCTTCTCGCCGCCGCTCCGGTGCTTGGGCTGATCACGCAGCCGGTGAGCGTCGCCCACTACCTGGTCGTGGGGGCGATCATGTTCGTCTGCGGCATCGTCTGCATGGCGATGAAGCGGAACGCTCTCGGCGTGCTGATGGGGATCGAACTCGTGCTCAACGGCGCGAACGTCAACTTCGTCGCCTTCGCCTCCCCCTACCTGCAGGGCGAGGGCTCGCGGTCGCTCGGCCTCGACGGCCAGGTGATCGCCCTGTTCGTGATCCTGCTGGCGGCCGCCGAGGCTGCGGTGGCCCTCGCGATCACGCTCAACTTCTACAACAACCACGCGACCGTCGACGTCGATCGGGCTGACGACCTCAAGGGCTGACGCCGCGCCGGTTCACTCAACTCAATAATCGCATCTCAGCCTCATCCGCAGTCCAATCGCATTCATGGATCTCTCCACCCAACTCCCGCAGCTCCTCGGCCTGGCCTGGCTCATGCCGCTGGCCTCGTTCGTGCTGATTCTCTTCTTCGGACCGAAGATGGGGCATCACGGCCGCAATGCGGCGTGGGTGGCGACGGCGGCGATCGTCACGTCGCTGGTGCTTTCGCTGGTGGCGTTCGTTTCGTGGCTCGGGGCACACCCGGTGTCGGCCGTGCATCACGGCGGCGACCACGGGGCCGCCCATGCCGGAGATCATGGCACGAACCACGCCAACGCGGCCGATGAGCACGGCGGCGACGCTGGGCATGCTGCCGGCGGCCACGCTGCCGCAGGGCACGGCCCGATCGCGTATTCCGGTGACTGGTACACCCTCTACGAGGGCGGCCGCCTCCGGCTCTCGATCGGCTGGTACATCGACTCGCTCACGATCCTGATGTTCGTGGTGGTCACGTTCATCGCCACCTGCATCCACGTCTATGCGTCGGGCTACATGCACGACGAACTCCACGATGTCACCGATCGCGAGGTGACGCTCGCGGACGGCCATCATCTCCACCGCCCGGGCCGCTTTCCGCGGTTCTTTCAGGCCCTCTCGCTGTTCTGCTTCTCGATGCTCGGCATCGTGATCGCCGGCAACCTGGCGATGGTGTTCATCT
>JBBAVQ010000098.1:0-10271 GCA_040397625.1 Pirellulales bacterium
CACGGCTTCGAGCCGATGAGCGTGGAGGACGCGGTCAAGCAGGCCGACGTGATCAACATCCTGCTGCCCGACGAGCTCACGGGCGACGTCTACAAGACCTCGATCAGGCCGAACCTCAAGAAGGGCGCCGTGCTGATGGCCAGCCACGGCTTCAACTTCCACTTCGGGCAGGTCGAGCCGCCCGCGGGCCACGACATCCTGCTCGTCGCCCCCAAGGGCCCCGGTCACCTGGTTCGCAGCGAGTATGTGAAGGGGGGCGGCGTGCCCTGCCTGATCGCGCTGGGCCCTGGCGCCAGCCCCGAGACGAAGAAGATCGGCCTCGCCTACGCCAAGGGCATCGGCGGTACCCGGGGCGGCGTGATCGAGACGACGATCGCTGAGGAGACCGAGACCGACCTGTTCGGCGAGCAGGCCGTGCTCTGCGGCGGCGTTTCGGAACTGATCAAGGCTGGCTTCGACACGCTCGTCGAGGCCGGCTACCAGCCGGAGATGGCCTACTTCGAGTGCCTCCACGAGATGAAGCTGATCGTCGACCTCTTCTACCAGGGCGGCCTGGAGTACATGCGCTACAGCGTGTCGAACACGGCCGAGTACGGCGACTACACCCGCGGCCGGCGGATCATCACCGAAGAGACCCGCAAGGAGATGAAGAAGATCCTCGAGGAGATCCGCTCGGGCGAGTTTGCTCGCGACTGGATCCTCGAGAACCGCGGTGGCGCCGCGATGTTCAAGAGCACGCGTCGTCGCGAGCGGGAACACAAGCTCACGGAGACCGGCCGCGGGCTCCGCAAGATGATGAAGTGGATCGAGTCCAAGGAAGTGTGATCCATGACGCCTGAGGAATACGAGGCTCGCAGCCTCTACGAGCAACTTCAGCCCGGTGACGCAGTGGAGGTGATTCACGGCGTGCAGGTCGGGTCGTCCGCCAACTGGACGACGAAGACCACCGGCAAGGTGCTCCGCCGGGAGCGGCGGCGGCACGGGCTGCACTTTCGCCGAAGCGCCGATGACAAGGTCTACAGCGACGTCCTGATCCTCGCCCGTGATGACGGCGAACTGACGACCGTCACCATCGACGAGTTCACTCGCCTGCGTCGTATCTGAGCGGCCGGCCGCATATACTATTCCGCGGCGTTGGGTGGGGCTGTTGCTGGGCCTCGCGGCGCAATTTTTGAAGCTGCGGAGGTCGTCATGCGACGGTTTGTTGTGAACGGCTCGATGCTCGTGCTGGCTGGGGTTTCCTTGGTGGCCCACACGGCCATGGGCCAGTCGCTCTCGGTCTACGAGCGGGTGCGTCTGAACATCGCCAGCACGGCCAACGGTGGCAACCCGCAGTTCATCGGCGCGAATCCATCGACCATCGCCTGGAATGGTTCTGCCGTTTACGTCGCCGGCATCAACGCGTCGGGATCAACGAGTCGGACGGCCATCACGGGGATCACCAACCCGCTCGCCGCGCCGGGCCTGGGCGTCGTCCCCACGTTCACCGCGGCATTCGGGACGCGGTCGAACACGGCCAACGGCCGCGGCTTCACGGGCCTCGCGGTGAGTGGCACTGTGTTGGCGTCGGCATGGGACAACGGCACGACCACACCAGCCACCACCGACGGCCTTCAGGCCTTGAACACGATCGACGGCGGCATTCTCTGGACGGGCAGCCTCAGCGGTCGGCAGATGGGAGGGGCGGCCTTCGATCCCGGCTATGTCGTGAGCGGCGTGAGCCAGGGTGGAGCCGGCGTGACGGGGCTCGTCCACTCCTCGGGCCGCCGGCCGATTCTCGATGTGGCCACCGGCACCACCGTCTACGGCCTGACCGGTTCGGCCGTGCCGGGCATGGTCATCAACACCGCGCCTGCCAACACCGAGTGGCGGGACGTCGATTTTGATCCGGCGACGGGCGACATCTACTCCCGCAACGCCAACAACGTGGCCTACGGGATTCGTACCGGCACCAATGCGCTCTCAGGCAACGCTCAGCAGTTTCTCGTCAACAATGCCAACAACGGCGTGGGGATGGCCGGGCAGAACCTCGCCTTCATGGGCGGCGTGGTCGATCCAGCCGGGTCGTTCGCGGGCAACGCCGTCATCTGGAACAGCCGCCCTGTCGGCACCACGGAAGGATCAACCGCGTTCACCACCGCCAACCAGGTCGTCGCCACGACGGGAGCGACGGTGCCGGTCACCTGGAATCTGCTGTTCGGATCGACCCCTGCGAACGGCAACGGCTGGTACGACTTCGGCTACGACCGCACGACCAAGACGCTGGCGGTGATGGACTTCCAGAACCGCACCGTCTCGCTCTTCGATCTCGACGTGAACGTGCAAACGGTGTCGGGCGGCACGGCCACCCCCGCGACCCCGCTCACGGGTTTGGTTCCGGTCGCCAAGAAGGGAGCCGGCACGCTCGTGGTCGATCAGGCGGCCGCCTTCGCCGCGGGGACCGTGTACGTCGAGGAGGGCACGCTCCAGGTTGGTGCCGGCGGGACGTCCGGCCTCGTCGGAGCTCCGGTGGCGGTCACCGTGTCGAGCGGTGCGACCATTGCCTTCGACCGCAGTGACGACTACGGCGGTGGCTTCGCGAATCAGATCGGCGGCAGTGGCGGGCTGACGCTCCGTGGAGGCCGGCTCACCCTGACGGGCTCGAGCAGCTATTCCGGCGGCACACTGGTGGCGGGGGGCACGCTGGCCATCGGTGCTGGCGGCACCACCGGTTGGGTGCCGGGGCCGATCGTCAACGAGGGTACGGTCGTGATCGATCGCGGTGACACCGTGACATTCTCGGGCACGATCAGCGGCTCAGGCAGCGTCGTGAAGGCGGGTCCGGGCGTCCTCACCCTTGCCGGGAGCAACACGTATGCCGGTCCGACGCAGATCGAGGGAGGCGTCCTGAGGCTCACCGCCGACGGCCAGACCGGCACGGGCACCATCATTCCACTTTCCGGAGGCACGCTTGCGATCGCTCCGCGACTGGCGACGACACTGCCTGGTCTTGTCGCCAACGCCGGCGGACTCGTCGATGTCGGCACCGGGTCGGTGACGGTGGCGAGCGGACTCTCGGCGGCCGGGATGGTGGCGGCGATCCTCGACGGCCGAGGCGACGGCACCTGGAACGGCACCCGTGGGATCAGTTCCTCTGCGGTGGCGGCCGACGTGGCCGTGAGCATCCCACGGGCGATCGGCTGGCTCGACAACGGCGACGGCTCCGTGGCCTTCTCCTACGCTGCCCCTGGCGACACCAACATCGACGGCCAGGTCGACATCCTGGACGGGGCGAACTTCCTGGCCGGCGGGAAGTTCGACTCGGGCACGCCTGCCACCTGGAACGAGGGTGATTTCGGCTACGACGGCGTCGTCGACATCCTCGACGCGGCTGACTTCCTCTCGACGGGCCTGTTCGACGCTGGGCCTTACAACGCGGCGGCCGCGGCCGGCAGCGCTCCCGTGGCGGCCGTGCCGGAGCCGTCGGCGGGTCTGCTGGCCTGCGGCGCGGTGCTGGCGATGGCGGCGGCATGGCGCCGCGCACGTCATCCGGGTCACACGTGATCCTCGCGCCTGCCCCCATCGCTCACGCGGTTGGGCTTCCTGATCCGGGAAGCGTCACCGCGTGAGCGGTACGGCTGAATCTCGCGTGGGCCTGGGCTGTGAGGATGCCGAAGGATCAAGTGCGGCGCGTATCAGCGGTCGGCGGCGAGGAGCCGCCGGGCCTCGTCAACCTGTTCGGCACAGTGTGGCTTGTCGGCGTAGGTCTCGACCAGTTCCTCGAGCATCTGGTGGCGTCGGGTCAAGGCGACGACCCGGCGGGGGGCATCGGTCGTGGTCTCCACATCACGCTGGTAGGCGGCGGCTTGAGCCAGGATGGCGCTCGCCCGGTCTCTGTCGGTGAGAGCTTCCTTTCTTTTCGTGGCATCCTCAAGGCTCACGATCTGCGCGACGATCTCGAGTTGCCGGCGGGCCAACTCCCGCCACGTGGCCGGATCCGGGCTCTCCACCGCGGCGCAGGGGTCGTTCTTGTCGGCGCCGATGTTCCCACGGCTGGCATTGTCCGCGTGGTCTGCCAGCATGCCGCGGAGCTTACCGACCGCTGCTCGGGGGTCGGATTCGGAGAGTCGGATCGCTTCCAGATACATCCGTTCTTCGGGAGACTTCGGGGAGTAGGTGGGAAACCGATGTCGCGACAGTCGGTGCAGCCGGTCGAGGGCGACCTCACGGCCTAGTTCCCGGACATCTCCCGCGAACCGGCCCGTGGGGTATTGGTCGAGAAACGCCTTCACTTCGCGACAGGGATCCCCGAGGTCATCGGGGTCACCGAGCATCGTGACGATCTGCTCGTAGCGGCGTTGCTCCGCGCCGGGGTCGGGCCACGGCCACGGCCTCAGGAAGAGCCACCAGCCCGCTGTTGAGATCGCGGTGATCGCGGCGAACGACGCCAGCATCATGAGGGCCGACCGCAGACCGGCCGCGGTTGCCTGCCGCTCGCGGGCCGCGCGGGCGGCGGCTTCGACGGTGGTGAAGGTGGAGGACGCTTCAGGGGACCAGCCTGCCTCCGTCGTCCCGCGGACCGGCTGTTCTCGACCTCCGGCATCCGTCGCGACCGTCTCGGCGTGCCGATCCGGCGACTGGTGCACGGCAACCGTCGGAGCCAGGCGGTCGGGGAGCCCTGAGGTCCGGTCGGTGTCGGCGAGGGTTTGGCTCGGGACGCGCGGCGGCTGGGAAACGTTCGGCCGCGGCGCGGCCGCGATCTCAGTGAGCATTCGTCCCACGATGGTGGCGTTGGCCGGGCGGCCCGTAGCGGACTTGTCGAGTAGCCGGTCGATCAGGTCGTCGAGCGACTTCGGAACATCGGGCACGACCGCCGAGATCCGGGGAGGCTGACGTGAACGCTGGCAGTCCACCACCTCCGCGACCGATCCCTGGAACGGAGGCTTCCCCGCGAGCATGGCGAACATCACGAGGCCGAGGCTGTAGAGATCGGCTCGGTGATCGACGGTGAGCCCTGTGGCCTGTTCCGGCGACATGTATTCCGGCGTGCCGATCACCATGCCGGACCGGGTGTGCCCCGTTTCGCCGAAGAGCTTTGCGATGCCAAAGTCGGTGAGCTTCACGTGGAATCCACCCCCGGCCGCCGGTGGAAACATCAGGTTGGCCGGTTTGAGGTCGCGGTGGACCACGCCCTGGTCGTGCGCCGACTTGAGCACGCGGACGATCTCCAGGGCCACCATGGCGGTCTCGTGCCACGTGAACCGTCTGCCGGCGCGGAGCAACTGCTCGAGCGTCTGCCCCTGGACAAACTCCATGGCGAAAAACGGCACTCCCTCCTGGTCGCCGAATCCGATCATGCGGGCGATCCCCGGATGGCGAAGCGTCATCAGCGTGGCGATTTCCGACTGGAATCGCCGCCGGACGCCCTCGTCGTTGGCGAGGTGGAGCGGCAGGGTTTTGACGGCGACCGTCCCACCGGTGGCAGGGTCGATGGCCTCGTAGACCGTCCCCATTCCGCCCTGCCCGAGAAGGCGGACGACGCGATACGGACCAAACTGGGAACGCTGCATGGGATGGAGCCTTGCCGTGCGGATCTCCACCGTACCCGGCCTCCATCGTAGACCGGCGGAACTTAACCGCCAAGCGGAGGGGGAAGGCGTAGACTGTGTTGGAATGAACGACGACTGGAAAGGGTGTTTCGATGGCTGACGACCACGAACGCGCGGGATCGCCAAGCGACCATCCGCCTCCGGAGATGGAGGACCGCCGGGCCCTGAGGTGGATCCTCGGCGGCGACGTGTCGCAGGCGGCTGCGGTGTATTCGCGGGAGGATGCGCAGGACTTCCGCCCCATCCTCCGCCCCGCCGTGCCGGTGCTGACGGTGCTCGACGACGGCTCGCAGCAGGGCGAAGCGGTCCGGCTGCGGGGCGAGACGTTCACGATCGGTCGCACCTCGGGAGACTTCGTGCTCCCCAATGATCCGGCGATCTCCGGCTTTCATGCGGAGATCCGGCGGGTGCCGTGGAAGGGAAGCTTCCGATGGCATCTGGTCGATCTTGGCAGCGTCAACGGCACGTTCGTCCGCGCGGCTCGGGCCGTGTTTCACGCCGAGGCGATCGTGATCCTCGGATCGCGCCGCTTCCGGCTGCGAAATCCGCTTCTGGCTCGCCACGGCGCCTCGTCGTCGGCGGCCACGCTGTTCGACTCCGCGTCGCTGCCGCCGACGGTCTGGCCCGTCCTCGCGGAGGCCACCCAGCGCGGCCCAGGCCTCGAGGTGCCGCTGCGGAGCGATTCGGTGTCGATCGGGAGGACGGGCGGCGGCGCCGATCTCGAACTCGACGATCCGTTGGTCGCCAACCGTCACGCGCAGCTTGAGCGGCAGCGCGACGGGACCTGGCTCATCGTGGCGGAGACGACCCGCAACGGCGTCTGGGTGTCGACGACGGAAGTGACCCTCAAGCCGTATTGCCACTTCCGCTGTGGTGAGCAGCTCTTCCGGTTCGAGATTCCCTGACGCCGGTCGCTCGGAAGCCAGGCTCGCTTGGACGCCAGGCCCGCTTGGACGCCAGGCCCGCCCGGAAGCACGGTGGTCACGCCACGCGGGCGATCACGCAGGTGAGGTACTCGCCCTCGAGGCAACTGGCGCTCACCGGATGGTCGGCGGCGGCTCCGCGGCTCTCGAGGATCTGGATCGGCCTGCCCGACCGCTGGGCGACGCCGGAGAGCATCTGATGGAAGTCATCGCGGGTCACGGAGCCCGAGCAGGAGCAGGTCACGAGGATCCCGCCGGGCTCCAGCAGGCCGACGGCCACGCGGTTGATGCGATGGTAGGCCCGCAGGGCGTCGTCAACCGTCGCCCGGCTGCGGGCAAACTTCGGCGGATCGAGCACGATCATTCCGAACCGCTCGCCAGCCGCCGCGAGGGCATCGAGTTTCTCAAAGGCGTCCACCGCCTCCACGGTCACGTTCGCGGCGCCGTTCAGGTCGGCGTTGGCCCGGGCCAACGCCGCCGCCTTGCCGCTCGCGTCGACCGCCAGCACGCTTCGCGCACCGCCCGACACGGCGCAGGCCACGGCGAAGCCGCCGGAATAGCAGAACATGTCGAGCACGCGCCGACCGCGGGCGTGGCGGGCGGCCGCTTGGCGATTGTCCCGCTGGTCGAGGTAATAGCCGGTCTTCTGCCCTTCGGTGAGGTCGACGCCGAACTTCAGGCCATGCTCGTGCACGAAGATCGGCCCTGCGGGGGCCGATCCGCGGATCACCCGGTCGGGCAGTGCGAGGCCTTCGAGCTTTGCCAGGCCCCGCTCGGCACCCCGCAGCAGGATGCTCTTCGGCGACACGGCCGCCACGAGGGCATCGCAGATCGTCTCGAGCCGGGTTGCGATCGCCAGCGCCGTCACCTGCACGGCCAGGGAGTCGCCGTAGCGATCGACGATCAGGCCGGAGAGGTCGTCACCCTCGCTGTTCACGAGGCGGGCTGCACCGGCGGGGTCGTCGAGTCCGAGGTGGCGACGCAGGGCCACCGCCGCAGCGACCCGCGCATGCCAGAAGGCGTCGTCGAGTTTGGTGGCGGCATCGAACGCATACAGACGGACACGGATCCGGCTCTGCGAGTTCCAGAGGCCACGGGCCACGAAGTGGCCGTCGTGGGTGGCCAGGTCGACCACGTCGCCGTCGGCGGGGCTGCCGTCGATCTTCGCGACAGCGGAGTCGAGCACCCAGGGGTGGCGGCCGAAGAACGGGCGGGCTCGCTTCGGCTTGAGCACCACGGTTGCCGTGGGGAGGCCGGCGATCGGAGGCGCGTCGGGGGAGGCGGGAGTCGTCATGCCCCAACTCTACCACCGCGTCCGCGGCCGGGCGTCAGGCGATAGGCGTCAGGCGTGCACGACCTGCTTGCCCGGACCCGGCGTCACGTGGGGCGCCGGGATCGCGTCGCTGCCGGGGTCGGTGATCACGCGTCGCTTCCCTTCCTTGGCGGCCTTCTTTCGTTCGATGCGCTGCACGCTCCAGGCAAACACGGCGCCCAGAGGGCCGGAGAGGAGCGCGGGCATCAGGACAAGGTTGCCGACCAGGGCGATCGTGAGCATCGCCAGCATCATGTGGCCGAACCGCTGCGTCGGTCCGAAGGGCGACAGGGAAAACACCGACAGGCCGATGCCGATCACACCCCAACTCTGATACATCGCCCGGGCGCAGCCCTTGTAGGCGAGCATCGTCGCCTGCTTGCGGTCGAGACCGTCGGCGATGCCTCGCCGAAACCAGAGCATGAAGTGGACGACGTCGTCCACCGTCACGCCCAGGGCAACGCTCGGGGCCATCACGGTGCCGATGTCGATGAACACGTTGCCGGCGTTGAGCCACTTGGCCAGCGCGTTGCCCCAGCCCATGCCGCCAAACACGAGGATCGCGGGGAAGGCCGCGGGGAGCAGCAGGACGAGGCCCGCCGAGAAGGCGCGGCAGAGCAGGATCATCACCGCCACGATGATCGCGAAGTCGAACACAAAGCCGATCTTGAGGTTTTCGAGCAGCGAGTGCTGTGCCTTGTAGACGAGCGGCACGAGACCCGTGTAGTCGACGGCGACACCATCGACGCCATCGGCGTCGAGCCTGGCCAGCACGGGATCGATCTTCTTCTGCAGATCGGCCTTGAAGAGGGCGTAGTCGACTTCCTGGATGGCGCTGACGCGGGCGCTGATCCGCCAGAGTTCCTGCGTGTGTCGGCTGCCGTCGGCGGCGGTGGTCGTGGCCTCGCGAAGGTAGTCGCCCGCGAGAAACTCGTCGCGGTGCCGCACGAGCGCCTTGTTGAGGGTGCTGCGAGCCAGCTTCGCCCGCAATCCCTCGCCGCCATCGGCCATGTCCAGGCTGCGGCCGAACGTGACGGTCGAGAGCGAACTGCCCACCTCGTCGAGCACCCCGATCTCCCGCTGGATCTCGTCGACGAGTTCCATCCGCTCCAGGAAGTTGAGCGGGCACTTCTCGTCGATCCGCACCAGGATCTCCATCGGCACCAGCGGCCCGAGGTGGCTCTCGAGCCAGGCGTAGTCGGTGCGGATCTGGGCCTTACGGGAGAAGAGCCTCATCAACTGCACGCTGCTCTCCACGCGGGTCATGCCGTAGCCGACGGCCGCCATCAGGAGCAGGCAGGCCGCCGTGGCGAGGGCGTGATGCTGCGTGATCCACTGGCCCACGGACCACCAGCGGCTCGACTCGATCGGCTTCCAGCCAGCGGCCTGCTCATCGTCGGCGAGCTTGCCAATCCGCAGCTTGGGTGGGAACAGCTCGAGTGCCGCCGGCATGAAGGTGACGAGGATCAGGAAGCTCACCAGGACGCCGGCAGCGGAGAAGATGCCGAACATGCGGATCGGCACCAGCTCGCTGACTGCAAGCGTGGCCAGACCGATGGCCGTGGTGCCTGTGGCGAGCGACAGGGGCAGCAGGGCGTGGTGGACGGCGCGGCCGGCCGCCCCCTCCTGCACGCCAGTCTCGGCGAGTTGGTCGCGGTAGTAGTTGGCCAGGTGGATCGCGCCG
The DNA here is from genome assembly GCA_040397625.1 of Pirellulales bacterium. Taxonomy (GTDB): domain Bacteria; phylum Planctomycetota; class Planctomycetia; order Pirellulales; family UBA1268; genus QWPN01. The sequence goes on from JBBAVQ010000098.1 coordinate 9,508, forward strand.
CTGGTGGTGGCGACGTAGACCAGCGAGGGCATGGTCAGGAGGATCGCATCGACGGGATACCCCGAGTACCACACGAGCGCCAGGCTCGCGAACATGCTGTATACGCCGGAGGCGATCACCATCGCCACGAGTGTCTTGCTCTTGAGGCTGAACCAGCTCACGAAGAAGCCGACGACGAGCGACAGGCCGAACAGGATGGTCACGCTCGTCTGGCCGGCCTTGTCGATCGAGACGTTGTCGACCGGCGGGCCGCCCATGTGGATCGCCGAGTCGGGGATGCCGCACTCGGCCGTAGCCACCGTGCGGATCTCGTCGATCGCCCCGTGGAGGTTGGCCCGGGCCATGTCGGCGAGGGTCAGGACCAGGCAGGTTTTCCGACGGTCCAGATCGTCACCGGCCGAACCGGCCGAAACACCCTTGGGAGGGGGTCCGATCAGGGCCCCGGTGAGCCGGGTGACCGCCTCCTCCCGCTCCAGGTTGAGCGGTTCCTGGCACATCCGCTCAACCGCCCGCGGGCCCGTCTGGGCCGATTTGAAATAGAGGGGCCGGTCGATCCGGGAGGCCTCTTCCGGGGGCGGCAGCAACTTCCGGGCCAGCATCTCCAGCCGGGGGTCGGCCATCGTGCAGCCTTCCCAGCTGACGAGGATGAACTCCTCGCCCTGGAAGTTCTGCCGGAAAAACCGGTAGGTGCGGGTTTCCTGGTACTCCGCCGGGAGCCAGCCTTTGACGTCGTTTCGGTTGTTCGACTTCGCCTTGATGGCCCC
>JBBAVQ010000099.1:0-10065 GCA_040397625.1 Pirellulales bacterium
ACGCGATTGGGCTTCCTGAGTCCCGGCGTGCCCCCATCGCTTACGCGATTGGGCTTCCTGAGTCTCGAAGCGATCCGGGAAGACACACAGGTTACCAACCTGTGCTACGAGAGGCCCCGAGCCCGGGAACATCGACCGGGCAAGACGGGCGGTTCGGGCGGCCTTGCTCCGATGGGGCCCGTCCCTTTAGTTTCCCGGCCCCGCACGCCGGCGGGAACCGGAGTCTTCCGTTGCACCAGCCCATCCGCTCCACCCGCACGCCCGCATTGCCGATGCGGTGCCGCATCGCCGGCGTGCTGCTTGCCGCCGCATGCGCCGGCTGCGGCGGGATGGCCAAGACCGACAACGCGGAGGGCGTGAAGCTCTACCAGCAGGGCAACTACCTCGGCGCGGTCAACTCGTTTCAGCAGGCGCTCGCGAAGCAACCCGGCAACCCCGATACCTTCTACAACCTCGGCGCCACCTACCACCAGCAGGCGAAACTCTTCGGCCGGGAGGGCGACCAGCAGACGGCCGAGCAGTATTACCACCTCTGCCTGGCACGAAACCCGAGCCACGAGGCCTGTCAGAGGGCGCTCGCCGTGCTCCTCGTGGAGGAGAAGCGAAACGACGAGGCGGTCGCGCAGCTCAACGCGTGGGCCCAAAGCCAGCCGACCAATCCCGGCCCCCACATCGAGTTGGCCCGGCTCGCCCAGGAGCACGGCAATGTCCAGGAGGCGGAAAACCAGCTGATCGACGCCCTCGCGATCGATCCCAACAATACTCGAGCCCTCGTTGCCCTCGGCAGCCTCCGGGAGTCGGCTGGCGACCCGTCGCAGGCCCTGGCCAACTACAGCCGGGCGCTGGCCGCCGATCCCCAGCAGCCGGCTGTCGCCGCGAAGATGGCGAGCCTCCAGGCCTCGCAGGCCGCCGCCTACCGCACCGCGGCGCTGCCGCCGGCACCACCCCCCATGGCCGTCGCTCTTCCGCCGGCACCGCCGGGGAACGCGGGCCGTTGACCCTCCGCGCGGCGACTCCTATTCTGCCCCGTGAATCAACATGATTTTCGGGTGCCCGCCATGACGGATCGCGTCTTCAACTTCTCCCCCGGACCGGCCGTCTTGCCGGTCGAGGTGCTCGAGCAGGCCCGCGACGAGATGCTCTCCCTGCCGGGAGTGGGCATGTCGGTCCTGGAGATCAGCCATCGCAGCCCAGCCTTCGACCGCATTCTCGAGGACACCCTCGCCGGCCTGAAGCGACTGCTGGGCATCGGTGACTCCCACGAGGTGATCTTTCTGCAGGGTGGAGCCAGCCTGCAGTTCTCGATGGTGCCGATGAACCTGCTCCGTGGCCAATCCGCCTCGGCCGACTACGTGATCACCGGCACCTGGGGTGCGACGGGTGCCAAGGAGGCCCGCCGCGAGGGCAAGGTCCACGTCGCCTGGGACGGCGCCGCCACCAACCACGACCGGCTGCCGACCGACCGCGAGATCGCGCTGTCACCACAGCCCGCCTACGTCCACATCACGAGCAACGAGACGATTCAGGGCGTGCAATGGAAGCACGACCCCGACTTCGGTCCCGCGCCGCTGGTCTGCGACTGCTCCAGTGACTTCCTCTCGCGGCCAATCGACGTCTCCCGCTACGGCCTGATCTACGCCTGCGCCCAGAAGAACGCGGGGATCGCCGGCGTGACCACGGTCATCATCCGCAAGGATCTCCTCGAGCGGTCGCGGGACGACCTGCCGACGATGCTCGACTACCGCACCTTCGTGAAGAACGGATCGCGGCCCAACACACCGCCCGTGTTCGCGATCTACATCCTCGATCTGGTCTGCCGGTGGATCAGCGGCCGGATGGGCGGCCTGCAGGGCATGGCGCGACACAACGCCGCGAAGGCGAAGCTGCTGTACGACACGCTCGACCAGTCGGGCGGCTTCTACTCGGGCCACGCCCGCCCCGAATGCCGATCCGACATGAACGTCACCTTCCGGCTGCCCGACGAGGTGACGGAGAAGGCCTTCGTGGCCGGAGCGGTGAAGCGCGGCCTGATGGACCTCAAGGGCCACCGTTCCGTCGGCGGTATCCGGGCGAGCATCTATAACGCGATGCCGGTCGCCGGCGTCGAGGCGCTCCGCGAATTCATGACGGATTTTCAGCGAGAGCACCAGGACTGACCCCTCCCACCCCCGCCTCCCGCAGCCCTTCGGACCGCCGCCCATGCCCTCGATCATCGTGCTCGACACGCTCAGCCCAGACGGCCTCGCTCTTCTCGACGCGGCCAAGCCCAACGGCATCACCTACGAGGTGAAGACCGGCCTCTCTGGCGACGCCCTCCGCGAGGCGCTCGCCCAGCACGACGGGGCGATCTGCCGCAGCGGCGTGAAGATCACCGCCGACGCCCTGGCGGGCAATCATCGGCTCCGGGCGATCGTGCGGGCTGGCGTGGGCACCGACAACATCGACAAGGAAGCGGCGACGCGGCTCGGGATCGTGGTCATGAACACGCCCGCCGGCAACACGCTCAGCACGGCGGAGCATGCCTTCGCCCTGATGCTCGGCCTGTCGCGAAACGTGGCCGCCGCTGACGCCAGCCTGCGGGCCCACAAGTGGGACCGCAACAAGTTCATGGGCGTGCAACTCGCCGGCAAGACGCTTGGCATCGTGGGGCTCGGCCGCATCGGGCAGGCCGTTGCGGAGCGGGCGCGGGCGTTCGACATGCGGGTGCTGGGCTACGATCCGTTCCTGTCGCCCGACCGCGCGGCCGAACTCGGCATCGAACTGGTCGACAGCGTCCGCGGCATGCTCCCCGAGGTCGACTATCTCACCGTGCACACGCCGCTCACCGACGAGACCCGCCACCTCGTCGGCATGAAGGAACTCGATATCCTCAAGCCGGGAATCCGGTTGATCAACTGCGCCCGCGGCGGCATCTACGACGAGGCCGCCCTCGCCGAGGGCCTGAAGCGGGGCGTGATCGGCGGCGTGGCACTCGATGTCTTCGAGAAGGAGCCGTGCACCGACAGCCCGCTCTTCGGCATGCCGGGCGTCATGGTGACGCCGCATCTCGGCGCCAGCACCGAGGAGGCCCAGTCGCAGGTGGCCGTCGAGGGCGTCGGCCTGCTGGTCGATTTCCTGACCACCGGCTCCGTCCGCCATGCCGTCAACTCGTCGGCGATCGATCCTGCCGCCCTGGAGGGCGTCCGCGGCTTCCTCGACCTCGCCTGGCGGCTCGGGCTGCTGCTCTCGCAGCTCGATTCGGGTGCCCCGCGGTCGTGCTCGATCGCCTACCGTGGCGAGATCGCCTCCCGAAACACACGGCTCGTCACCGCCGCCTTCGCTGCCGGCCTCCTCGAGAATTCGATCGAGGACGTGAACATCGTGAACGCCGAGATGCTGCTCCGGGAGCGGGGCATCGAACTCGTGGAGCAGAGCCGGACCGATCCGGGTGCGTTCAGTTCGGTGGTGGCGGTCGATCTCGTCGGCGGCGATCACGTGCACCGCGCGGCGGGCACGCTGTTCGGCCACTCCATGCCCCGAATCGTGCAGCTCGAGGGCCATCGGCTCGAGGCCTACCTCGACGGCATCCTGCTCGTGTTCACGCATCAGGACGTGCCCGGCATCATCGGCCGCGTCGGCACGGCGTTCGGCCAGTCGGGCGTCAACATCGCCCAGATGACGGTGGGCCGCTCCACACCGGGCGGCGACGCGATCGGGGTGCTGAACCTCGATCAGGAGCCGGCGGCCGAGTCGGTCGCCGCCGTGGCGGCCTGCCCGGGCGTGAAGTCGGCGCGAGTCGTCAAGCTGCCGGCTGCGGGTCAACTCCCCGCGTGGCTTGCCGCCTCGGCAGCGTCGTCGCGCGGCACGCGGCGGGGTTGATCCAAGCCCCCACGTGAGGCTCGCGCGGCCACGACCGGAGCGACGTGGCGCGTTCCGATGCCCGAAGCCGTGCGGCCTTCGGCCGCCAACCGGACGCATGCCTACGGTTTGACGGCCTCCAGAGACCGCCCCACAATGCAAGGATGTGCGGTTTTGGATCCTCCCACCCGCTTGTTCGCCCCATGCGCACGGCTCACAGGGCTCTCGGCCTGGCACTCGTCGCCCTGTTCAGTTTGCCGATTGCCTTCGGCGAATCGGTGAGCGAGCGATCCACACGAGCCCTGCTCGAAGGGCTCGAGGATCGCCAGATGCCCGACGTGATGCTCTGGGTGGTCGAGCGGGCCGCCGCCGATCCCTCGATCTCAGAGGAGTTCAAGGCCGAGCTGCCGTTTCGTCGTGCCGAGGCCCTCGTGGGCGTCAGCCGCACGGAGGGCGACGCCACGAAGCGGGCGGCCTATCTCGACGAAGCCGAGAAATCGCTCGACGCCTTTCTGGCGAACCCACCTGCCGGCGACTTTGCGATCACCGCCTACACGCAAAAGGGAACGCTGCTGATCGATCGAGGGCAGAAAAAGCTCGAGCAGGCAAAGCGCCCCGGCCAGGACGCAGGCAAGCTTTCCGCCGAGGCCCTGGCCTTTTTCGACGCGGCCATCAGATCCCTCAAAGGCACCGTGAAGCCCGACCAGAAGGAGATCACGACTGTCACCAATGCCGAGGATGCGATCATCCAGGCCCTTCGAGAAGTCGACGCGAAGATCGATGCGCTCAAGCAGGCGGACAACCCGCGAAAAAAGCCGACCGCCAGAAGGCCGGCGGACCAGCAGAAGGCGTTGGATCGCCTCGAAGAGTCGCAGAAGAAGTACCAGGGGCAGCTGCTCGCCACGCGAATCCTGGTGGGCGCTGCGTTGTTCGAGAAATCGAAGGCCTCCCCGCCCGGATCCAAGGAGGCGGCGGCAGCGCTCACGGAATCGACGGAACTCTTCAAGGGCATCGCGGAGAAGTACGCCGCATCGGCGCCCACGGCGGCAACCTATGCCCGGTATTACTGGGGCCGCAACCTGGCGGCGAGCGGCAAGCACGCAGCCGCCGCGGAGACCCTCGCGTCCGTCGTCGCGATCGACGACAAGTCTCCGGTGGCGATCGGCCTCAGGGCGAAGGCGGCCAACACGAGCCTCGAGTGCTGGCTGGCCATGGTTGCCGCCGAGAAGGATCCGGCCCAGGCCCGCGGAATCCTCGAACGGGTCGACGAGAGCCTCCGCCGCTTCGTGCTCACGCCGGCCGAGAAACTCCCCGGTCGCAGCCTCGACGCGGAATGGCTCGCGCTCAAGTATCGCGCGGCCGCGGCTCTCGCCGCCCGTGCCGAAAGGGTCGACGCGAAGGAACGGCAGGCCCGGGGGTTGCTGCAGCGAGACGCCCGCAAGCTCGCCATCGAGGTGGCCACGGCGAACAAGGACTTCGCCAAAGAGGCGCGTGAACTCGCCGGAAAACTCGGCAAGGACCTGCCCGACGGCGAAGACGACAAGGATCTGGCGGCGATCGTGGCCGACGCCCGTGTCTCCTACGCGGCCTTTCAGGAGAAGCAGGCGGAGGCGAAGCAACTCCAGGCGACCGGCAAGGCAGCCGAGTCGTCCGCGAAACTCACCGAGTCGGCTGCCGACCGCGATGCGGCGATGACCCTGTTCGAACGGGCGGTGACGGTCGGCGACGCCGACCCGAAGGCCGACGTGACGGCGGTCAACACGGCGCGGTCGATGCTCGCCTTCCTGTACTACGACGCCAAGCGGTACGGTGACGCCGCCACCGTCGGCACACTGCTCCTGGAACGGTATCCCAACTCCTACGGCAGCAAGCAGGCCGCCAGGGTCGCGCTCGCCAGCCTGCAGCACCTGGCACTCCAGCCCGACCCCGAGGCCGCGGCCCAGGCCAGGCAGAAGCTGGTGGCCGTCGCCACCAGCATGGGGCGAACCTGGCCGGCCGAGCCCGAAGGGGCCGATGCCTACTCCGTGCTGCTCAACGCGGCGATCGAAGCGCACTCCCCGGCGACCATCGAGGAGCTGCTGGCCGCATGTCCGACCGCTTCGCCGCGGCGGGCCGAGCTGGCGATGCGGGCGGGGACGGCCTTGCGACGCGAAGCCCAGGATGCCCGCAAGCGCGAGGCCGACGCCCGTCCCCCCGATGCAGACATCGACCGCTGGAACTCAGCGGCGCGCACGGCGATCGACGAGGGCCTTGCCTCGCTCGAGCAAGCGACCACACTGCCGCCCGGGCCGGCCGCAAAGGTCGCGGTGTCGGCCGCCCTCGCCCGAGTGCAGATGGCCCTCGAGGATGGCGACCGCACCGCGGCCGGCCAGCTCCTCGAGCACCCGGTGTTCGGTCCCTGGACCGCCGTGAACTCGGGTGATCCAGCCCTTTCCCAGGGGCAGCTCGCGGAGGGCACGCTGACAGTGGCCTTGCGGCACTTCATCGAGACGGAACAACTCGACAAGGCCCAGAAGGCGATGGACGCGCTCGAGACGGCCGCCGGCTCCGGCGCAGAGGCCTCCGCCAAACTCACCGCCATGTACCTGGCGATGGGCCGCGACCTCCAGGGGCAGCTCGAGGCCCTGGGAAGCGGCCCCGGGGCAGGCAGCCCCGAGGTTCGCGAACGGGCGACGAAGATTCTCCAGGGGTTCGAGAAGTTTCTCGACGGTGTCGCCAAGCGCGATGCGAAGATCTCCTCACAGGTATGGGTGGCAACCACGTACCTGACGCTCGGGTCGGACAGGCGCACGGGATCGATCGTGCCACGGTCCAAGGCGGAGCAGTATCTCGACCGCTCCGCGGAGGCCTATGCCCGGCTGCTCGCCCGCAAGGACGACCCGCAGGCTTCGGAGAAGGAGCGTGCGGAGGTCGCCGCCTTCGAGCCGTCGATCCGGCTCAAGATGGCGAGCATCTACAAAGAACGTGGCCGGTGGGACGATGCGCAGCGGCAAATCGACTGGATCCTCGCCGACCAGAAGCGGCAGAACTCGCTCGAGATCCAGGTTCAGGCCGCGGAACTCCTCGAGGCGGCCGGCAGGGCGGCCGGCGAATCGGGAGACACCGCGAAGGCGGACGCGCTCCTGCGGGAGGCGGCGGTGGGCCGCAGTTCGGCGGCCGCGGTGATCTGGGGCTGGGGCGGCATCGCCAACAAACTGTCGCGACAGGCCTTTGCAGGCTCCGATGAGAAGTCGATGAGGGCCCGCGAGATGTTCTTCAAGTCCCGGCTGCACGTCGCGGAGACCCTGCTGGCCAGGGCGCGGCTGGACGGTCAGCCGACCGACCGCACCACGCGACTCGACGCGGCGAAGACCTCGATCGTGATGACGCGGAAACTCTACCCGGACCTTGGAGGGGTGGCCCTCCAACAGCGATTCGAGCAGGTCCTGAAGGAAATCCAAAAGGATCAGGGCGTCGCGAGCCCGGGCGGATTCACCCAGCTCGACGAGGAGGCGGCGGCCGCCGCGACACCATGAACGAGCCCCACCGCAACCAGGACATGGCCGCCCGTTGCCATGGCCCGAACCGCCCTCGCTCCCCGTGGCCCTTCGTCCTCAGGCTGTTGAACGCGGCCGTCGTGGTGGCTGGTGGCCACGCGACCGGCTGGGCCGTGGAGCAGCCCCTCGACCGGGTGCGACTGATGAATGGCACGGAGCTGCGAGGCGAGATCATCGACGCCTCGCCCAACGCGCTCGACCTGCAGGCGCACCAGGCCGACGGTGGCCTCACGACCACGAAGGTGCCGATCGAGACGATCCGGGAAGTCCGCTTCGCCGGCGAGCCCGACGGCCTTCAGATCGCCCGCGGGCTTCTGGCCCGCAAGGACGCAGTGGCCGCCCTGGAGGAACTCGGGAAGATCACGTCGGACGAGCTGGCAACCGCCGATGAGGAAGTCAGGGAGGAACTCGCGTACGTGCGGTCGGCGGCGACGGCGCGCAGGGCGCTGGCCACCGGCGAGAATCTGGCGGCGGGCGAGAAGGCCGTGTCCGAGTTTCTCTCGAAGCAGCAACGGTCGCTTCACTTCTACGCCATGCAGGAGTTGCTCGGCGATCTGCTGGCGGCGCAGGGCAAACCGTCGGAGGCCGCGGCGGCGTACGGGGCGCTCGACACGGGCCCCCCCGCGATCGCCGTCCGGGCGGCGACGCTCAAGGCCGACCTCCTCTTTCTGCAGGGCAAGTACGCGGAAGCCCAGAGGGAGTACGAGTCGGCCGCCAAGTCCGCCTCCGGTATCGGCGGCCCGAGCGGCGAGCGGTCCGCCTGGCAGTCTGATCTCGGTCGAGCCCGTTGCCTCACACGTCAGGGCAGGCCCGACGAGGCCATGAGCGTCGTCACGGGCCTGCTCGCGGCCACCGACCGCGACAACGCGTCGCTCGCCAAGGCCTACAACGTGCTCGGCACCGCGCAACGGGCCGCGGCCGGCGACCCACGCGATGCACTGATCTCGTTCCTGACCGTCGATCTGGTTCACAACGACGAGCCGGACGACCATGCTGAGGCACTCTTCAACCTCGTCGAACTCTGGGAGAAGGCCAACCACCCCGAGCGAGCGCGGGAGGCCCGTCAGGCCCTTGAAACCACCTACCCAGCCAGCCCCTGGACGAAAAAGCTCGCCCCGGCCAAGGCGTCGTAATCCTGGCGCGGACAGCCCTTCCTGCGGCGGCGGGGGCGCGGGTACGCTGGGCCTTCGATCGAAATCGATCCAGGCCACATCTTTCGAGGAGATGATCATGCTCGTGGGCTCGTGCGAACGTCGGCGTGACGGATCCGTGTCACGGCTGGCCGGAGTAGTCTCCGGCTGGGTGTCCCGCATGCTCGTTGCCGCCTGCCTGGCGGCGGCGTGGGCTCCCGTGGCAACCTGTCTCTCACCGACCCTCGCCATGGCCCAGGACGAGGAGGTCGCGGTCGATGACGCGGTCGACGCCGAGCCGGAGAGCAAGAGCTACCTGGCTTTTCTCGTCGCGGCGCTCGGCGTCAAGTACGTCATCATCTTCCTCCTGCTCTCGTTCGCGCTGGTGGCGTTGCTCGTGATGTGCTTCATGCAGTTCCGGAAGTCCGTGCTCCTGCCGCCGGCGCTCAGCGAGCAGTTCGAACAGCACCTGGAGAACAAGGAATTTCAGCAGGCCTACGAACTCGCGAAAAACGACGACTCCTACCTCGGCAGGGTGCTCGCCGCCGGCATGGGAAAGTTGCAGTCCGGCTACCCCGCCGCGGTCGAGGCGATGCAGGCGGCCGAAAGCGAGCAGGCGATGAGCCTCGAGCACAAGATCAGCTACGTCTCGCTGGTGGGGGCCCTCGCCCCGATGTTCGGTCTGCTCGGCACGGTCGACGGCATGGTGGCGGCCTTCATGCTCATCGCCCAGCGCGACACGGCCCCCAAGCCATCGGAACTCGCCGTCGGCATCTCGCAGGCCCTGGTGACAACCCTGATCGGGCTCTGGCTGGCGATTCCCGCCATCGCGTGCTACGGCATGTTCAAGAACTGGCTGCAGCGGTTCAACATGGACGTGGACGACGAGGCGATGCGGTTGATGGCGCGGTTCCAGAACATGGGCAAGAAGGCCGGCTGACGCCGCGCGGTCCGCCGCACCAAGGGCCTTCTCCTCATGGCACGCACACTGAGCGACGGACCGTCGAAGACCGACATCGACATGACGCCGATGATCGACATGACATTCCAGCTGATCACGTTCTTCGTGTTCACGCTCAACTTTTCGACCGCCGTGCAGGACGATCGGGTCCAGCTGCCGATGAGCCAGCTCGCGAAGCCGGCCGAAGGACCTTCGGTCGATCCGATCACGCTGCAACTGATGAGCGACGGTCGCGTGATCTATGCGGGAGAGCCGGTGTCGCTCCAGGAAATTGGCGGCTACCTCGAGAACGAGAAGCGAGTCATGATCGCTTCGAACAAGGAGCCGAACTCCGCCACCGTGATCGTCCGCGCGGACGGCCGCTCCAAGACGGGTGACGTGCAGGAGCTGATCAAAGCCTGCCAGGAGAAGGGGTTCGAGAGGTTTGTGCTGCGGGCGCAGTACGACGAGAGCAAATGACCGGAGCCTGACGTGGCCGCAAAGCGGGAAGCCCTCTCCGACAAGATTTCCATCGACATGACGCCGATGATCGACGTCGTGTTCCAGCTGATCACGTTCTTCATGCTCACGCTGAGGACCGTGATCACCGAGGGCGACTTCG
>JBBAVQ010000100.1:0-6342 GCA_040397625.1 Pirellulales bacterium
CCTCGTCGGGCACGCGGCCCTCGTTGGCGGCTTCGGTCGTGCTGGCGAACCACCGTTCGTCGATGCCGCCGCGGTCGAGGCCGTAGGCGTAGTAGTCGTCGGGATGCAGGCGGACCCGCTTGCCGGGGTGGAGGAAGCTCCGCGGCACCCAGGTGGGCGAGAGTCGGAGGATGCCCCAGCCGGCGTCGAGCGCCCGGCCGAGTGCCGAGCCCACGTTCTTCGCCTCGGGCAGGATCGCGGACCCCTTTGCAGACGCGGCCATGCAAACCCCTCCAATGGATTTCAGGAATCTGAACGAGCTATCAGGATCGCCGAGCGACGCTGTTGTACGGCTCGCGCCCGCGGGTCGCAACCGTTCCAGCGTCTCCCGGCGGGCCGCCCATGCTCGTTTCCTCCCGTCCGGCTGGCGGCATACACTCGCGTGCATGGGAACCGCGACCGCAGCATCTGCCAGATCGCCGATCCTGTGGCTGGCTGTCGTCGGCGTGGTGTGGATTGGTTCGAGTGGAGTACGCGGCGACGACCTGCACGCGGTCGCCGACCGGGTGCTCGGGTGCACGGTGAGCGTGGCATGCGGCATCGACGGCGGCTCGTTCGCCGGGTCGGGTTTCGTGGTGTCGCCGGACGGCCATGTCGTCACCGCCGCCAGTGTCGTGCCCGTCGGGGCGACCGACGTCACCGTGCTCCTGCCGGGCTTTCAGCGGCGGCCCGCCGCGGTCGTGGCTGTTGACGAGTCGCTCTCGGTGACACTGCTGAAGGTGGCCGTCGAGGAGCCGTTGCCGGTCCTGCCACTCACCCGTCTCTGGCCGGCGGTCGGCGACGTGGCCTTCACTGCCGGCGACGTGGACGACGTGATGCTCGCCAACGGTCGGGCGTCGTTCAGCCGCGGCGTGGTCAGTGGCCTCTATGACGTCGAGAAACAGCCCGAGGTGGCCTACGCGGGCCGCGTGATCGAGACCTCCGCGGCGGTGAATCCGGGTTCCGACGGCGGGCCACTCGTCGATGCGGCGGGCCGCGTCATCGGCGTGATCAGCGTCGCGGTGTCGCCGCGGCGCTGGCAGGGAGTGGCCGTGCCGATGGCGACGCTCCTGGAGAAGTTCGCGCCGCTGACGAAAGGCGATGTGACGCTCTTGGTGGATTCCTCGGAGCCGCCGCCGAGCCAGGCGTCGCTCGTCGGGCTGCGGAAAGCCGCGGCGGAGGTGGCTCCGTTTCTCGTGGCGGTCGACGTGGAGCGGACCTGGCCCGCCGAAACGCTGCCGCGGGAATCGTGGGACCAGCATCGCCGTCGGATCACAGGCTGGGAGAAGCTGCCACTGGCGGAGCGACGCAAGCGATTCGCCGCCTTCGCCGCGCGGGCCCGTACGCTCGACGTCAACCAGCTCTTCCGTCGGCCCCCCGGCCCCGCTACGGGGCTCGTCGTGTCGGCCGATGGGTTCGTGCTCACGAGTGCGTTCAACGTGGGGGACGACACGGCGTTCGTCGGCAAGGCCAGCGGCCAGCCGCGGCGATTCGCCTTCGACGATTCCGGCGAGAAGCTCGTGGCCGATCCCGAGGGTGGGTTGGTGGAAAAGCCCAATTCAATCCGTCGCGTCAGCGTGGTGCTTGCCGACGGCAGCCGCCGCGAGGCGAGGATGCATGCTCGTCACGAACCGCTGGGGGTGGCGCTCTTGAAGGTTGAGGGCACCGCGCTGCCCTGGTTCGACCTCGCCGCCGTGGCGACGTCGCCGCAACTCGGCGATCACGTGGCCGCGATCGGGCTCGTGGCATCCGGGGCGGGCGACGTGACGCTCAACCCGGGAATCGTCAGCGCCGCGGCGCGAAGCCGTGGCTACCGCTTCCAGACCGACGCCCTGCTCAACTACGGCAACTCGGGCGGTCCCGTCGTAGACGCTTCCGGCAGCCTCCTGGGCATCGCCACGGCGCCGATCGAGCCCGACACCGTGATGGGAAAGGTGTTCACGCTCTCGCAGGTGATGCGATGGAGCCGGGCCCCGAACTCGGGCGTGGGCCTCGTCGCCCGCGCCGACAGGATTCGCGCCGTGCTCGACGACCTCAAGGGGGGGCGGTCGTTTGAGCGGGTTCCGGGTCCGTTTCTCGGCGTCCAGCCCGACGAGTCGCGGGCGCTCGGCGATGATGTCGTGATCGGCTTCGTGGCCGACGGATCGCCCGCGGCAAAGGCGGGCCTCAAGAAGGGAGACGTGGTCGTCGCCTATGGCGGCGTCGAACTGGCGGCGTGGCGGGAGTTGACCGAGCGGATTGCCGCCGGCAAGCCGGGCGAGTCGGTCGTGCTGACGATCCGCCGCAAGCAGAAGGGGCCGCGGCTGGTGATCGCCGGCCGCGACGTCGAGACGCTCGAGGACCTGGAGCGGTTGAAGACGTCGTTTGAGCCGGGGGAGACGTTCGAGGGCCGGCTGGTTTCCGACGGGGTCCGCGAGGTTACGGTCGTGCTCGGTGAGATCAAATGAGACGGCCTGCCGTGGGGATCATCGCGGCCGCATTCACCGCGTGCTTCGTGCTTGGTGCCGCGGCCACGCGTGGCGGTGCCGCCACCTCGGCCCACGCCGAGGTCGACCTCGCGTCGCTCTGTGTGGCGATTCGCCCTGCCTACGTCTTCATCGCCGGCGGCAGCGGCGTGGTGATCCGGCCCGACGGCCTGATGCTCACCAACGACCACGTGCTCGAGAACCGCAGCAGGTTCGACGTCCGGCTTGGTGACGGCCGCTCGTTCAAGGCGCGGCTGCTCGGCCGCGACGAGGTGGGCGACCTCGCGGTGCTCAAGATCGACGTGCCGGAGGGGGAGACGCTGCCGCATCTCCCGCTCGGCGACTCCACGGCGGTTTGCGTCGGTGACGAGGTGGTCGCGGTGGGCAATCCGTTCGCGCTCGGCGTGATCGACCAGTCACCGACGTTCACGCTCGGCATCGTGTCGGCCGTGCACCACACGCAGGGCAACTACACCGAGTGCATCGTCACCGACGCCGAGCTCAACCCCGGCAACTCGGGCGGCCCGCTGGTCACGATGGCCGGCGAGGTGGTGGGCATCAACGGGCAGATCAGCACCCGCTACGGCCTGCGGAGCAACACCGGCCTTGGGTTCGCGATCTCGTCGCGGCAGGTCGCCCTTTGGCTGCCGCTGCTGGAGAAAGCCGAGGGGGGCGAGGTGAAGCACGCCCGGCTGTCCGGCATCGAGTTTGCGAGCCGCGACCGTGAGACGCCCGCCAGCGTGGTCGTGAAAGACGTGGCCGAGGGCTCGCCGGCGGCGGCGGCGGGATTCCAGGCCGGCGATGCGATCGTCTCGCTCGACTCCGCGACCGTCGCGAACGGCCACCGGCTCGCGGGCCTGCTCGGCATCTATCCGGAGGGGCATGAGGCGAAAGTCGTCGTCCGACGTGCTGCCGGCGAGCAGACGCTCAGCGTGGTGCTCACGCCGCTTGAGAAGTGCCGCACCGGCATCGATCTGGAGCGGCCTCGCGGCAGTGATCTGCAGCCGATCGTGGAGTCGGTCAAGCCGGGGTCGCCCGCGGAGGCTGCAGGGCTCAAACCCGGCGATGTGATCGTGGCCTTCGCGGGGCGGCGGCTCGAGTTTTCCACCAAGGAGGAGCGGAAGGCGTTCGACCGCCTGCTGCGGACGAGCATCAACGTGGGCGACATCGTGAGCCTCGCCGTTCGCCGCCCCGATGGCTCCGGCGGCATGGCCGAAGTGGCCCTACGCCTCGTCGCCCGTTGAGACGGTCGCGATTGCGGCGGCAAGTTTTTCGACGGAACACGGGGCCGAGCCCTCCGCCTTGTTGTTGATCGTGATGAACACGTTGCGGCCCCTCGCCGCGGCCCGCGCTGCCATGATGGCGAGGGCTTTCCGCGTGGCCAGGTCTTGCTCGACGAGCCTGTCGAATGGGAAGTAGGCCTGCTTCGCCTCCTCGTAGCGGTGGCCTGCGTGGAGGTTCCAGCGGGCCACGAGCGGGATCGGGCTGTCGAAGCGATCGAGGCCCAAGGCCCCGGCTTGTTCGGCGACCGGTGGCATCCGAGCGTGCACGGCGAGGCAGGGAGCCGCGCCGGAGTCGCGAAGCCCCGCGGCGAAAGCCGCGCAGGCAAGTTCCGGGTCGCGGATCTCGACGGCGAGGGTGATCGACCGCGGCGTGCGGCTGCGGAGCACGGCCATGAATGCGGCGATCCGCGCCGTGATCCGCGGCACGTCGGCGGTGAGCCGCCGGCCGAGCGGCGGAAACTGAAACACCAGTGGCCCGGCCTTGGCGCCGAGGCCGGCGACTGCCGGATCGACGAACGTGGCCGCGGCGGCAGCGGCGTCGAGAAACGACGAGTTGTCGCGGGCAGCCTCGCCGCTTCCGGGCTTTCGCAGCACGGGATCAGTGAACGCAGCCGGCGCCTTGACGACGAAGCGAAAGTGATCGGGCACCTGGGCGGCGTAGGCTGCGAACTCGCTGCGCGTGAGCGGCGCGTAGAACGTGCGGTCGAGGCTCACGGTTCGCAGGAGCGGGTGGGCCGCGTAGGCGGGCAGGCCGTGGCGGGCGAGCGCCTGCTCGGGGGCCGGCTTACCGTTTCGTGGAGCGAACACGAGGCCAGTCCACCCCGGAAACGACCAACTCGACGTTCCGAGATACACCGCTGCCGGAAGTGTGCGGCCGAGCCGAACGACCTCCTCGGTCACCTCAGCCGGATCGATCGCGTCGGCATCACCGAAGAGGGAGAGCTGCGAGGTCATGGCCGCATCTGGCGTGGGTCGCCCCCGACGGTTTCTCGATGGCCGCCGCGTGCCGGGGCACCGTAGCCTTCTCAGTGAACGATTCAAGGGCGATAATCGGCTGCCATGCACCCGATCGCCATTTCTCGCTGGCTGGCCAAGCAGGTCGACGGCCTTCGGTTCGGCCGCCCGACCCACTGTGTCTACGATCCGCTCGTCTATGCCCGGCGGTCGCACGAAGCCTACCTCCGCCGCTACGCGATCCAGGGAGTCGAGGCGATCCTCGTGGGCATGAATCCAGGGCCCTGGGGTATGGCCCAGACGGGCGTGCCCTTCGGCGAAGTTGGTCTGGTGCGCGACTTTCTTGGCATCGATGAGCGAGTCGATCGGCCCCGCCGAGAGCACCCCAAGCGGCCGGTCGAGGGTTTCGCCTGCACGCGGAGCGAAGTGAGCGGCCGGCGTTTCTGGGGATGGGCGCGGGATCGCTACCGGACGCCGCGTCGCTTCAGCACGGCATTCCTCGTCTCGAACTACTGCCCGCTGGTCTTCATGGAGGAGTCTGGCCGCAATCGCACCCCGGACAAGCTTCCGGCTCATGAGCGCGAGCCCTTGTTTGCGGCGTGCGACGAGGCGTTGCGGCGGCTTGTCTCGTGGTGCGGCCCCCGGCAGGTGATCGGAGTCGGGGCGTTCGCCGCGGGGCGGGCCAATGCAGCCCTCGGCGACATGGGGCTGCCGGTCGGCACGATCCTTCATCCGAGTCCGGCGAGTCCCTTGGCGAATCGGGGCTGGGCCGAGCGGGCGGAGAAACAGTTGGCCGCCCTCGGAATCAGGATGCCCGCGGCCCGGCGCGTCACCGGTTCCCGCCGGCCGTAACTTCGGCCACAATCACCCCCCGTCCACGTGCCGGCATCGAGCGGAACACACCATGGCCCAACTGTACTTCTATTACTCGGCGATGAACGCGGGCAAGAGCACCACGCTGCTGCAGTCCGCGCACAACTACGAGGAGCGGGGCATGCAGACGCTCCTCTACACGCCGGTCATCGACGATCGAGCGGGCAAGCCCACGATCCATTCCCGGATCGGAATCTCTTCCGACGCGATCGCGTTTGGCGGCGACTACGACTTCTTCGAGGCAATCCAGCAGAGGCAGCTGGCCGGGCCCGTGCACTGCGTGCTGATCGACGAGGCGCAGTTTCTCACGCCGAGTCAGGTGCTCCAGCTCACGCTCGTCTGCGACCGGCTTTCGATCCCGGTCTTGTGTTACGGCATCCGGACCGATTTTCAGGGCGAGCCATTCGAGGGGAGCAAGTATCTGCTTGCCTGGGCCGACAATCTCGTCGAGATCAAGACCATCTGTCGCAGCGGCAAGAAGGCGACCATGAATGCCCGTCTGGACGAGCACGGAAATCAAGTGACCGAGGGCGCACAGATCGACATCGGCCTGCACTACGAGGCGATGAGCCGCAAGGAGTTTCGCCTCGATGAAGTGTCGCCGGTGGCCAGGAAGCGCCGCGGGTGAGGTGCCGCCCCGGAATCAGGAAGCCCAATCGCGTCAGCGATGGGAGATCGAGTTGAAGGTCTGGCGTGGTGCTGCCGTACGCCTTACGGCGTTACGCTTCCTGCCGCCTTGCCGTACGCCT
>JBBAVQ010000100.1:6442-10043 GCA_040397625.1 Pirellulales bacterium
CGGCGTTACGCTTCCTGCCGCCTTGCCGTACGCCTTACGGCGGTACGCTTCCTGCCGGCCTCAGGAAGCCCAATCGCGTCAGCGATGGGGGCATGCCGTCCCTCCCGCGGCGGCTCGGCGCTTCCCGTCGGAGGGGTGAGCGTTCCACGAAGCCCTTCACGTTCCCGACCAGCCAGGCAGGCTGCTCGCCTTTTTCACCCAGGCGGCGAACTGCGCCTCGTCGAAGGTCTCGTCGTCGTGGATATGGAGGTAGCGAGCGTCTCCGCTCTTGGCACTGACGGGGGGCATCGGCCGGAGCGACGTGCCACGGAAGAATGCCACTTTGATGTATTTCGTGAACACGTGGATGCCGAGGAACCAGCCGCGGCCCTCGACGCCGTAGAGCGGAGAGTTCCACTTCACGGCTTTGCGCACTCCGGGCACCGTTGCCGCGATGATCGCATCGAGCCGCTGGCCGACGTCCCGCTTCCAGCCGGGCATGGCCGCAATGTAGGCCTGCACGGGAGCGTCGCCGTCGGCCTTCGCGATCTGCGGATTGCCGCCGGCAAGCAGTTTCGGCTTGCCCGCCGTCGGTGTGGCCGGCGGCTTCGCTCGTCGTGTTCGGGAGCCCGATGGTTTTGCCTTGGCCATGACGCGCTCAGCCAGCGTGGATTCGTATCCCCGGAGACATCCAGGGCGACCCAACATAACCCGCCGACCCCGCCAAGAACTGGCGTGGGGCCTGTGTGCGACTAATCCGGCCCAGGAACTAATTCGGATGTCACGGCCTCGACACCCTGGATTGCCCGGATCATCTCGGTTGCGCACACCTGAAATGGACGACTGGACGACTGCACGAGCAAGCGACCGCCGAGTGCTACGGCCGTGGCGGAAGCGTCGCCGTTCTCGCCGAGCATCGCGTTGCAACGGCTGACCAACGAGGCCTCGAGTTCCCGAAGTGTCTTTGGATCGTGAATCGGGTGGATGCGCACCGCCTTCTGTTGTGGTCGAGCCTCGTCGCCGACGGGGGGCTGCAGATCCCTGTCGAAGGTCCCGCGCATGAAAGCCAGCAACTCGTCGTGAATCTCCTGCGTCTGCGACACCATCAGTGCGTTCGCATGCGGCAGCACCTCGATGACCCCGGTTCCTCCGACATCGCTCCAGCTGGTTGGTCTCACCGTTTGAGGAATCATCTTGCGGAGCGCGAGCAGACTGCAGTCGGTGGGCAGCGGGTAGATGGCGAGAATGCAGCGTTCGGCTGCTGCGTCGCGGGTCGTGAGAAGCAGTGCCCCATTCTCCACGACGAAATCCATATCCAGATTCCCGAGCAGCCCGCGAAGTGCCTGTCGAAACGTGCCGCGAGCGACCGCATCCGCCAGGAGCGGTTCTTCCGCGTCAAGCCCCGCGCTCTCGAGGGCTTTTGCGTCCAGTCGAACGGCGACGTGCATGAGCTTTTCGAGAGCTTCGGCAACGTCTCGCAGTGAACTCTGCTCAATCCGGAAGCCTTCTGCGGGCACGGGATTGCTCAGGGCAGCTGTGATGCGACGGTCCTCATCGGTAAAAGTCGGCATCGTTGCGGCATATTCAGTGGTAGCATGCAGAAGGTTTGGTTGAGGATGGAGCACGGCGGTTCGGACGCGCACATACGATACGACCCGATCCCGTTGGCCATCACCCAGATTCCCGGTCGCGGGCAGATGTGTGATCTCCAGCAGCGGGGAATACGTCACCGAGGACTCCCCCCAGCCAACTGGTGCATGCTCTGGGGTGGAGGCGGCACCGCCATCGTGCGTTGGCGTTACCGGCTGCGCAGAAAGGTGCAGTGCCATCCCGGCGACCATGACACAGACGAAGCAGACGATGACCTTCGCGATGCGTTCGGTAGCCATTGATGAGTAGTCCCGGTGGTATTTCCATGAACTCCGCTGAGTGCGGTCCTTGCCCCGCTGGAGGGATGATCAACTCCCTCGCATGTGGAGTCAACTGGCTGTGGGCATGATCGCAGAGGCTTCGTAGGGGGCCTTGAAACCGGGAATGCATCGACTTCAGGGGCCTCGGGCTCGGTCTGATGCTCGGCCCAGAAAGGCTCTGGTTTCGTGGCCGGGTTGAACGTCGTCTGCCCGCCCGGGAAACTGAGAGTTTCCACGCTCCTCAGCCGGAGACGCCCTTGTCCGTCATCAACCGCATGCCCGACGCGCGGTTCTCATCGGCCACCGCGGCAAAGGTGCCCACGGCGAACGACGGCGTTGGGCGGACGGTCAAACCCCGAGCGCCTCGGCAGGCACGGAGCGGCATGTGACAGAGTCTCGACGGCCCTCGCTCGCTGGTTCGCTCGCGGCACTCGCCAGCCGTCTCGACGGCGAGGTGACGTTCGACAGGCTGGCCGTCTTGGCGTATTCGACCGACGCCTCGGAATACCAGGAGCGGCCTCTCGCCGTGGCCTTCCCGAAGTCGGAGGCCGATGTCCGGGAACTCCTGCGCTTCGCTGGCGAGCACCGCGTGGGGTTGATCCCGAGAGGGGCTGGAACGTCGCTGGCCGGTCAGGTGGTCGGTGACGGAATCGTGGTCGATCTCGGACGGTATCTCAACGAGATCGTGTCGCTCGATGTCGCCCGACGCCGCGTCCGCGTGCAACCGGGCGTGGTTCGCAACGAGCTCAACCGGTGCCTCGCGCCGCACGGCCTCTTCTTCGGCCCCGAAACCTCGACCGCCAACTGGGCGATGCTCGGCGGCATGGTGGGCAACAACTCATGCGGATCCAACTCGATCGCCTATGGCTCGACTCGCGATCACCTGCTGTCGGCCCGGGGTTTCCTCGCGGACGGCAGCGAGGTCACCTTCGGGCCCCTTGGGCCGCTCTACGTCGAGGCGAAGCGACTCGCGGCCGACTCGCTGGAGACGAGGATCTACCGACAGATCGCCGAGATCCTCGGCGACGAGGGCAACCGCCGGCTCGTCCGTGAATCGTTTCCGCGGCCC
Source organism: Pirellulales bacterium (assembly GCA_040397625.1). Lineage (GTDB taxonomy): Bacteria > Planctomycetota > Planctomycetia > Pirellulales > UBA1268 > QWPN01. The sequence continues at coordinate 9,401 of JBBAVQ010000100.1, forward strand.
GAGGTCACCCGCCGCAACACCGGCTACGCTCTCGACGCCCTGATGCACTCGTCGTACTTCGATGCGCAGGTGGAAGACGACTTCAACATGTGCCGGCTGATCGCGGGCTCCGAGGGCACGTTGTTCATCGGTGTCGAGTTTGAACTCAACCTGATTCCGCTGCCGCCCCCTGCCGCGCTGCTCGTGGTCCACTGCCACACGGTGGACGAGGCGCTGCGGGCTGCCGTTGTGGCCATGCGGCATCGGCCAACCGGCTGCGAACTGATCGACGACAAGATCCTCGAGTGCACGAAGGCCAACCTCGAGCAGTCGCGAAATCGCGACTTCGTGGTCGGCGATCCCGGGGCCGTGCTCGTGGTGGAACTCCGCCACGAGTATCGGTCCACGCTCGAGGCGCTGCTCGGCCGGCTCGAGGCCGACTTGCGGGCCGCGGGGCTCGGCTACGCCTATCCGCTGCTCTTCGGCAGCGACGGCGACAAGGTTTGGGAGCTGCGTCGCGCCGGACAGGGCCTGGTCAACAACGTGCCGGGCGACGCCAAACCCCGCGAGATCGTCGAAGACACCGCCGTCGCGGTCGAGGACCTACCCGCCTACATCGCCGAGTTCGACCGGCTGCTCGCCGAGAAGTATGGCATCGACTGCA
>JBBAVQ010000101.1:0-10008 GCA_040397625.1 Pirellulales bacterium
GAAGGCCGTAAGGCCTCGGGCGCATCACGCTGGACATCGCCTCCTGTGGCGGTTCACCCCACGCCTTACGGCGTTGGGAAGAATCGTGGCTCCGTCCTGGCCTCGCCCCACGCCTTACGGCGTTGGGCTCACACAGGCTCCGTACAAGCCGAAGGCCGTAAGGCCTCGGGCGCATCACGCTGGACATCGCCTCCTGTGGCGGTTCGCCCCACGCCTCACGGCGTTGGGCTGGGACGAACGGTTACGGGCGACCGGAATCAAAGGCCCGCCAGTCGCAGCGTTTCGTCGAGGTCGCGGATGCCGCCCGTGGCGCCCACTCGTGTGACGCAGCACGCGGCCGTGGCAGCGCCCAGCCGGGCGGCGGCATCGACGGGCATCTGCCGACAGAGCCCAACGACGAGACCGGCAAGAAAGGAGTCTCCGGCACCCGTGGTGTCGACCACGGGCCCAGGGGCCGGAATGCATGGCACGTCGATCACTCGCCCCGGCTCCGGGCTGAGCACACTGCCCTGAGCCCCGCACTTCACACCCACGATCCCGGCCGCACCCAGACGTCGATAGACACCGATAGCTTCCCGGGGATCCAACACTCCCGTCTGAAGCCGAGCCTCATCGAGGCTTGGCACGAACACATCGACGCCCGGAAGCGCGGCCGCGATGTCGGCAAGTGAGCCCCCCGAGCCGCCGGTCTCCAACACCACGCGGCAGCCAGTGGCCCGAAGCACCGCGACCGCCTCGGTAAGCCGCGGCTCGAGCGCGGGCAGGAGCCCCACGTAGCCCACCACGGCAAATCGGCAGCGGGCGAACATTGCCTCATGGCGGCGCAGGAACGCAACGTCGAGCAGACCCGCGGCGCCCACGTGATGCGCGAAGCTCCGCTCGCCGCCAGCATCGATCAGCGCAGCGGTGGTGCTGGTGGCCGCCCCTGGCTGCGATTCGACGGCGGTGGTGCCAACACCGGCCGCGGCGAGTCGTGACCGGATCTCACCAGCCCAGAGGTCATCACCCACGACGGCGGCCGCCTCCACGGTCGCCCCGAGCCGCCGCAGCGCCACGCCGGTGTTGCAGACGATGCCGCCGGTCGTGACCTCGATCGGATCGACGTGGAAGAGGCGGCCGGGGCCGACAGGCAGTTCGAGTGGCACCGGCCTGACGAGCACATCCGCCACGCAGGTGCCGCAGACCACGACGTCTCTTGAATGAGTCATACTCGCGACCAACGATGATGCATGCGTCACCAACCCACTGGCTCCGCTTCTGACCCGGTCTGCTCGGCCGGCATTGTAGGTTCTGATTCCGGCATCGCGTCTCGACTACACTCTCCGCATGTCCCATTCCGCCCAGCGGCCTGCAAAAACCCTCGACGTGAAGCTCGCCCGGCTCCTGGCCGACCCGGGCTGCCGCGACTTCATCCTGGCCGATGCCAAGGACGCCGACATGGCGTTCGGCCTCGCCGCCCCGGGTCTGGCGGCGGGCGGACAGCCTGGCAGCGGTCCGTTCCGGTCGCTTGCGGAGTTTCGCGATCAGGTCCGCGGACTCGTCGCCGAGGGCCTGGTGGACGTGATGCTCATGAGCGCGAGCACCAGCGACGTCCTCGCCGTGGAGGAGCGGCTGTTTGTCGATTCGCCGGTCACGCCCGCCGTGCGGATGAACGACACCACCGACATCTGGCTCGCGGCCGGCTCGGGAACCTACACCAGCCAGCCGGCCCTGCCGTTTTCGACCACCACGATCCCGCACGCCCAGTGGGGACGGCTCGAGCCCCGTGGCGCGGGCCGGCCCGCGGTCGATCTCGGGCTGTTCTCGATCACATTGAACGGCGATGCGGCCGCCGACCGCGACATGCTCGTTGCCTACCGCGACTTCCGCCACGAGGCCGAACGCGCCCGGTTTCGCCACTTCCTGGAGGTGTTCCTCCCCAACGCCCTCGTCCACGGCAGCACTGACGCTCCGCGCGGCGTGAGCCGCTTCGTCGCCGACCACGTCGTCCGGGCGCTCGCCGGCGTGCCGCGGGCCGGGCGTCCCGTGTTTCTCAAGATTCCCTATCTCGGGCCGGCGGTCACCGAGCAGCTCGCGTCGTACGACCGGTCATTGATCGTGGGCATCCTCGGCGGCGCCGCTGGCACCACGCACGATGCCTTCGCGCTCGTCGAGGAATCGAAGCGACACGGTGCCCGCGTCGCGCTGTTTGGCCGCAAGATCAACGCCGCCGAGCACCAGCTCGAGTTTGTCCGCCACCTGCGGGCCGTGGCCGACGAGCAACTCGCCGCTGCCGAGGCCGTGCGGTCGTATCATGCAGTGCTCAGCCGTCATGGCATCCAGCCGCATCGGCCGCTCGACGACGATCTCGCCATCACTTCCACGGCGTCGGCCTACGGCGGATGACACCGCCGAGCCTTGCTCGATCATCATCGGAGGCGGAACCATGGTTGACTCACTCATCGCGGGCAACGCGGCCAGCCGCAGGGGCTTCCTCGGCGCTGCCGGGCTGGCGATGGCGTCGTCAGCGGTCGCCGCCGACGAGGGCGGATCGGAGACCGCTCCGGCGGTTGCGGCCGAGGCATCGTCCGCCGCCGCCCCCGCAGGCGTGCACGCGGCGGGCAGCGACGAAATCCACGCGGCGCTCGTCGGCTGTGGTGGACGCGGTGCCGGCGCCATCGTCGACGCCTTCGACGCCCATGGCGGCCGGGTGAAGCTCACGGCGATGGCCGATGTCTTCCCGGAACGGATTGCGTCGGTGAAGCGGTCGCTCGAGGAGCAGTTTCAGGACCGGATGGACGTGCCCGACGACCGCACGTTCGTCGGCTTCGACGCCTACAGGCAGGCGATCGACACCTTGCCCGCCGGCGGGATCGTGCTCCTCACCACGCCGCCGGCGTTTCGCGCCGCTCACTTCAAGCATGCGATCGAGAAGGGCGTTCACGTCTTCATGGAAAAGCCCGTGTCGATCGACGGCCCCAGCACGAAGCGGATCATCGAACTCGCAGGCCTGGCCGACGCCAAGCGGCTGAAGGTGGCCGTCGGCCTGATGTGCCGTCACTGCGACCGCCGGCAGGAACTCCTCGAGCGGCTGCGGGCGGGCGAGGCCGGCGACCTGATCGCATTCCGTGGCTACCGCAGCCACACGCCCCCCCACGACCTCGACCTCGCGCCCGGACCCGAGGGGATGAGCGAGCTGATGTGGCAGGTGAAGCGGTTTCACAACTTTCTCTGGGCAAGTGGCGGCGTGTTCAGCGACTACTGCATCCACCACATCGACGAGGTGTGCATGATGAAGGGGGCGTGGCCCGTGACGGCCGACGCCGTGGGGGGCCGCCACTACAAGGGGAAGATCAGCGACCAGAACTTCGACGCCTACGCGGTGGAATACACGTTCGAGGACGGCGCGAAGTTCTTCTACGAGAGCCGCCTGATGCACAACTGCCGGCAGCTCTTCGGCGTCTACGGCCAGGGCTCGAAGGGGGCGTTCACGATCTCGACGAGCGGCCATTCGCCGGCCAAGCCGACGATCTACAAGTCGCAGCGGATCGCGAAAGACAACATTCTCTGGACGGCCGAGCAGCCGGAGCCCAACCCGTATCGTCGCGAGTGGGACCACTTCATCGAGGCGATCGTGACCGACGCGCCTTACAACGAGGCCGTCCGGGGGGCTGAGGCCAGCCTCGTCACGGCAATGGGGAGGTTCTCCGCCCACGTCGGCCGCCCGGTGACGTTTCAGGAAATGCTCGACTGCCCGGAGGATCTCACCGCGGGCGTCGAGTACCTGACGACGGAGTCGTTTCCGCCAATCGTGGCGAACGACGACGGCCGCTACCCGGTGCCAAATCCCGGCAAGTATCGGTTCGAACTCCGCGGCGACGTGTAGCGGACCCAGGAAGTCCAATCGCGTCAGCGATGGGGGCCTTCGCACGATCCGCCGCGATGGACTGACACAGGTTGAAAAGCTGTGCTCCGGGGGAGCACCGCATCTCGTACCAGACTTGTACGATATCTGGCATGACCCGCCTGCCCGCCGATCTCCCCGTCGCGTCCGTGCTTGCCGAGGCCGTGGCGGCGTCACGAACCGGCGCCGTCGTGGTGACCGCGCCGCCGGGATCGGGCAAGACGATGCTCGTGCCCGCGGCCATCCTCGATGACCTGCCGCCGGACTCGCGGGTCGTCCTGCTCCAGCCGCGGCGACTCGCGGCGCGGGCGGTCGCACGGCAGATCGCGCACCTCCGCGGCGGCGAACCCGGTGGCGAGGTCGGCTACCAGGTGCGGTTTGAATCGTGCGTTGGCCGCACCACGCGGCTCGTCGTCGAGACGACGGGGATCATGCTTCGCCGGCTCGTCGGCGACATGACCCTCGAGGGGATCGGGGGAGTGGTGCTCGATGAGTTTCACGAGCGGTCACTGGAGATGGACCTGATCCTCGGCCTGCTTGTTCGGCTGCGGGAAACGCTGCGGCCCGACCTGCGCATCGTGGTGATGAGCGCCACGCTCGACGCGGGCCCCGTGGCGGCCCTGCTCGGCGGGGCCGCGGCAGGCTGCCCGGTGGTGTCGGCCGAGGGCCGAGTGTTCCCCGTGCAAACACGCTATCTCAAGCACGGCGACCGCCGCGACCTGGTGGAGCGGGTGGCGACAGCGGTGCCCGAGGCGGTCCGCAGCACCGACGGCCACGTGCTCGTGTTTCTGCCTGGTGTCGGCGAGATCATTCGCTGCCAGCAGGAAATCGAGGCGTCGCTCGACCGCCAAGGAATCGCCGTCCTGCCGCTCTACGGCGACCTGCCCCCCGATCAGCAGGATCGCGTGCTCGCCGACATCGGACGCCGCAAGGTGATCCTCTCAACGAACGTCGCGGAGACGTCGCTCACGATTCCGGGCGTGACCGCCGTGATCGATACGGGCCTCGCCCGGCAGAGCCTGGTGTCGCACGCTACCGGCCTGCCGCGCCTGGAGCTCGTGCCGATCTCGAAGGCCTCGGCCGATCAGCGGGCCGGCCGTGCAGGCCGCACGGCACCGGGCATCTGCTGGCGGCTCTGGGATGAGTCGGCTCACCAGCATCGCCCGCCGGCCGAGCTCCCCGAGTCGGTCCGCGGCGATCTCGCAGGTCCCCTCCTGCAACTGCTCGCCCTCGGCGAGGCCACCGATTTTCCCTGGCTCGACCAGCCGCCGCCGGAGGCGCTGGCCACCGCCCGCGGCCTCCTCGCTCATCTCGGCGCCGTGGCCACGACGGCCGTGGGCCGCGACGAGGTCACGCCGCTGGGCCACGACCTCCTCAGGCTGCCCGCGCATCCGCGGCTCGCGCGGCTTTTGCTCGCAGGGGCCCGGCACGGCGTCCTCCGCGAGGCCTCGATCGCCGCAGCCCTACTCTCCGAGCGAGATCCGTTTCGCACGCCCCGCGGTGGCGGACCTCGCGATCGGCTCAGCGTTCGCACGCGTTCCGACATCGTCGATCGGGTGGCGGCGCTGCAGGCCTTTCGCGCCGGCGTCCCGATCGGCGACCCCGCCCTCGAGCCTCATCCCGGCGGGGCCCACAACGTCCTCCGCGTTGCCGAGCAGCTCTATCGGCTCGTGGACGTGCCGCTCGCCGAGCGGGCTGCGGAGCCCGCCGCCGCCCTCATGCTCGCGCTCCTGGAGGCGTTTCCAGACCGGCTCGCCAAGCTTCGGCCAGGCACGCAGGACCGAGCCGTCCTCGTGGGTGGCCGCGGCGTGAAGCTCGACGGTTCGCGGCTGCGCGGCGAGCCACTCTTCCTGGCGATCGATCTCGACGACTCCTCAGGCGAGGCCGGTGTCCGGCTGGGTTCGGCGGTGGAGCGGGCGTGGCTCGACCTCGAACCGTTGGCGACGGCAAACCTCACCACGGGCGACGAACTCCTGTTCCATCCCTCGCGGCGGCAGGTGGAGGCCCGCCTGCAAACCTCCTGGATGGACCTCGTGATCGACGAGACGCCCACGGCGATCCGTGACGACGCGGCTGCGGCGGCGATCCTCGCTCGGGAAGCCGCAGCCTGCTTCGACCGTGTGATGCCTCAGCCAGACTCCGCTGCTGGTGCGTTCCTGTCGCGGGTTCGCTGGCTGTCAGCGGCGGTTTCCGATCTCGCGTTGCCGGTTCCCGACGACACCTCGCTGAAGCTTCTGCTCCCCGACATCTGCTCCGGCCTGCGATCGCTCGACGACGTGAAGTCGGCCGACTGGCTCTCTCGGCTGCAGGCACTCGTCGGCTACGAGCGGCTTGCCGAGATCGACCGTCTCGCCCCGACGCACCTCGAACTCCCCAGCGGCAGGCGATTCCCACTGCAGTATGAGCCGTCGGGCCCGCCGATTCTCGCGGTGCGCATCCAGGAACTTTTCGGGGTGACGGAAACGCCGCGGATCGCGGGCGGCCGGGTCGCCGTGCTGCTGCACCTCCTGGGACCAAACCACCGCCCCCAGCAGGTCACGAGCGACCTCGCCAGCTTCTGGACAACAACCTACCCGACGGTGAAGAAGGAGCTCCGCCGCCGCTACCCCAAGCATGCCTGGCCCGACGATCCGCTGGCGAAGCCGGCCGCCAAGCGGCCGGCCCGCTGACCGCACCGCCAACCGCTCCGGCGGGGCACACGAATCGCGCCGCGTCAAATCGGACGGGCCGATTTTTTGGCAGAAAATCGCCTGAAAGTCCCACGCCAGAGCGGATCGTGCCGCACGTTCCCGGCGTGCAGAACATGCCTCCGATGGCGGATGTGTGCGTGATAGCGGGAGACGAGTGGTGGCTGCAGGCTTCTCCGAACGGCCGCCGATTTCCCTGCTGTGCGACGAGCTCGGCCCACAACGGACCGCGTCGCACGGTTGCCCCTTGTCTTTCCCCCCACAGCAGGATTCCTCCCATGCAACGGATGCTTCTCGTCGTCGCCTTGCTCGCCACGCTCGCCATTGGCACCTCGGCCACACAGGCTCAGTACTCGAACTCGCAGATCCGCGCCACGCGCAGCGGCCCGATCGCCAAGCTGATCGAGCTCGAGCGACGCAAGAACGAATGGCTCCGTCAGCGTTTCGGACGCTAGTCGCCGCGGGCGTCTCGCGGCTCCCGCGGAACGCCCAGCAGGCCGACGGTAGAATTGCAACGGCGGGTCGGCATGCCGCAGAGGCACGCCGGCCCGCCGTTCGGCTTTTCCGGTGGAGGCGTCGCCGCGATGACATGCACGAGCGACTGGCTCGAGGGCCTGCGAGAGTTCGTCCACACACGGCGACTCACCAAGCCGCTTTGCTCCTCGGCAGCGTCGCCTGCTGCCGAGGCCGCCGAGCGTTCGATCGTCGGCGGCTCCTTAGCGACGAGGCTCGCCGATCTGCCCGCCGTGCGGCAGGCGCGGCGGGCGTTGCCGTGGGCATTCGACGACCCGGCGATCGTGATCACCACCTCCGCGGCAGGCATCGCAGCAGTGGCTGAGCTGCGCGAGTCCGTGGGCGACCTCGCCGTAGTGGCCGGCGATCGGCTGGAGGCGGTGACCGAGCTGGAATACCGGTTGTGGTGCATCCGGTCTCCCGACGAAGACTTTATTCAGCACGTGAACATCTGGAACTGGGTCAAGACGTCGGTACCCGCGCAGCGCAACGGCGAGTTCGCGGCGTATCCCCTGGGTGCCGGCGAGGTTTATTGGCTGCACCGCGAGGGCTGTGGCGGCGCCGCGACTCTCGACCGCCGCGGCTGCCACCTCTGGAAGTGGAACGGCCGCCACGCCGCGTTGCTCCAGGCATTCGTGACCGAGCGGAGTGTTGGGCCGCTCGGCACCGGCGCCGACGAGGGCTGAACCGGCCCTCGGGAGCACCCCTGCAGAAGTCAGGAATTGTCGATTCGGTCGTGGCGGGGTACCTTCCGGCTTCGAAATCCCGGGAGCGTTTCCATGCCGATCAGAATCCTCGTGACGACGACCTCCTTTCAAGACACCCCCGGGCCGCATCACGACGCGCTCGCAAACACGGGTTGGGAGGTGATCCGGGCTCGTGGTCCGCTGTCTGAAGCCGACACGCTGGCGGTGGTGGGCGACATCGACGGCTGCATCTGCGGCGACGACGCCATCACGCGGGCGGTCCTGGAGAAAGCCCGGCCCCGGCTCAAGGTGCTCTCCAAGTACGGCATCGGCGTCGACAAGATCGACGTGAAGACCTGCACGGAGTTTGGCATCCCGTTGCTCTTCACGCCCGGTGTGAACCACACGACCGTCGCCGAGCACGCCTTCCTGCTGCTGCTGGCCCTCGAGAAGAATCTCCTCTTTCACACCGACTCCGTCCGTAGCGGCGGCTGGAAGCGGCAGACCGGCCACGAGCTGCTCGACAAGACGATCGGCATCGTGGGCATGGGCCGGATCGGCAAAGAGGTGGCGATCCGGGCCAAGGCCTTCGGGATGAAGCCGATCGGCTACGACGTCTACTGGGACGAACCTTTTGCGAAGGAACACGGCATCCCGCGGGCCGCCACGCTCGACGAGATCTTCGCCGCCTCCGACTACCTCTCGCTCCACACGAACCTCACGCCCGAGACCCGCGACATGATCCGGGCCGAGACGATCGCCACGATGAAGCCGGGCGTGATCATCCTCAACTGCGCCCGTGGCGAGATCGTCAACACTGCCGACATGGCAGCAGCGCTCGCCTCCGGAAGAGTTCGCGGCTACGGCACCGACGTGCTCGACGAGGAGCCGCCGAAGGCCGACCATCCGCTCACGAAGCTCCCCAACTGCCTGGTGACGCCCCACGTGGGCTCCCGCACCCACGAGAGCGTGCAGCGTCAGGCGATGGCGGCCGTCACCAACCTTATCCGGGCGATGCACGGCGAGAAGCCGCTCGCCCAGGTGAACCCCGAAGTGCCTGTCACGAAAGTTGTCTGAACCCATGTCCGAAACCTTCCACGTCGTCCCGGTAGCCACCCACGAATCGATCGTTCGCTCAGCCTACGTCCATCGCGGCTTCGACCCCGCCGAGGCCGAACACGCAGCCAAACTCGCCACCGCCGCCACGCGGCACGGCATCCGCACCCACAACGCGATCAAGGCGCTGCACCTCGACGAGCTCTTCGGTTCCAAGGCAGGCGGCTGCGTCCCGAAGGCGTCGATCAAGAGGCTGCCGAGCCGGTTCAAGGCGGCCGAGGCCTGGGACGCCCAGAAGAAGCTCGGCCAGGCGGTGGCCTGGGAGGCGCTCGACACCTGCATGAAGCTCGCCGACACGTACGGCTGCGGGACGGTGTCGATCGACAACGCCTTCCACTACCTCTGGGGCGGCGGCTACGTGATGGAGGCGGCCAAGAAGGGCTACATCGCCTACACCAACTGCACGGCATCGCTCGCGGAGGTGGTGCCGTTCAAAGGCGTGTTTCCAACGCTCGGCACGAACCCGCACTCGTGGGGCTTTCCGACGACCGACGCCATCGGCTATCCAATCGTGATTGACTGGGCGACCTCCGTGATCGCGATGGGCCGCGTGCAGCAGCTCAAGCGGGAGGGCAAGCCGCTGCCGCCAAACGCCGCGGTGGACAAGGACGGCCAGCCGACCACCGACCCCGACAAGGCCGTGTCGCTGATTCCGTTCGGCGACCACAAGGGCTACGGCCTGTCGCTGATCAACGAGATCGTGGCGGGGTTCATCGGCGGTTCGCTGCCGACGATCCGCAGCCGCGCGCCGGTGGCGGGCGAGAAGCAGTCCTGCGCCTTTTTCTTCCAGGTGATCCATCCGGAGGCGATGAGCGGCGGAGCGTTCGCGAAGGGCCGCTCGCAGGCCGAGAACGTGAAGGCGGTGCTCGCCGACATCCTCGGCCACGGCAACGAAAAGTGCATGCTGCCCGGGCAGCTCGAGGCCGAGGCGGCGAAGCGGAGCGACCAAGCGGGCGGCCTGCTGTTTTCGACGGCGGAGGTTGCGGCGCTCAATGAAATCGCCCACGAGGCCGGCCTCGAACCGCTCGATCCCGCTTCGCTCCCAATCGCCTGACACCCCACGAGGCTGAACAGGTTGAAAACCTGTTCTACGAAATCCAGTAGCGCAGGTTTTCAACCTGCG
>JBBAVQ010000102.1:0-2346 GCA_040397625.1 Pirellulales bacterium
AAGTGGCGGGGGCAGGATTCGAACCTGCGACCTCGAGGTTATGAGCCTCGCGAGCTACCGGGCTGCTCCACCCCGCGACGGGTGAGCGGTCGGAGCGAATCCCGTCAGTTGACGTGTTCGCCCGATCGACTTCTCTGAATAATACCCCTTCCATCAGCGAAATGAAGCCCGGGGGTGGAACTCCCGGCAGAATCCAAAGGTTTTGCAGGGCACAGGGATGAATCCGCAGCCGCCACCTCCGCCCCGTGGCACGTCCCCCGATGCACACCGCCCCACGCTCGCGGGCGGGATGCCCTGGGCTCAGGGCGATCGGCCCGACGCTCCCACGCCCGGTATTCATGGCATGCCCATGGTCGACGACCGGCTCGCCAACAGCGGTGGCCACGCCGTGGCTCCCCGGGGCTTCGCCGCCCGAATCGAGGAGTGGGTTCGCCGCAGTCCGCCATTCACCGTCAGCGTCTCCCTGCACGTGATCGTGCTGCTCTCCCTCGCGCTCTGGTTCGTGAGGGTCCGCCGCGAGGATCGCGTCGCCCTCGACGTGCAGTTTCTGTCAACCGAGGTGGTCGAGTCTCCCAACCAGGGTGTGATGATCGAACCCCAGCCGGAGCCGGTGCCCGAACCGGTTCCCGTTGAGGTGGCGTCGGAGAAACCAGCGACCGAAGACCCCGTCGCCGTCCCTCCAGCCGTGACGCAGCCAACAGAGGAGCCGGGCGCCATGGTGGCCGAAGCCACAGCACCGGCCATCGGCACGCTGCTCGACGGCCGTGAAGAGGGGCGTCGGGCTGCGCTCGTGGATGCGTTTGGTGGATCCACCGAAACCGAAGCGGCGGTGGCCAAAGCACTGCAGTGGCTGGCCGGGCAGCAGGACAAAAAAGATAACCTCTGGGGCCTGCAGGGGCCGTATCGCGACGGTGGGTCGCAGGAAAACCGGCTGGCGGCCACGGCGATGGTGTTGCTCGCCTTCCAAGGCGCGGGCAACACCACCCGCGAGGGCCCCTACAGGAACACCGTGGAGCGGGCATGGAAGGCGCTCGTGAAGGCGCAGCTCGAAGACGGCCGGTTCGACGTCCATCCGCCGTTGCCCACGCACCACGCGCTCTACTCGCACGCGCAGGCCACGATCGCCGCCTGCGAACTCTATGGGATGACCCGGCTGGCGGAGCATGAGGTGCCGGCGCTGCGGGCATTGCAGTATGCGATTCATGCTCAGGGCCCCAACGGCGGCTGGCGGTACGAGCCGGGGCACATGGGCGACATGTCGGTGACCGGCTGGTACATGATGGCTCTCAAGAGCGGCCAGATGGCGGGGCTCACTGTGCCGGACGAGTCGCTCGCCGGGATCGGGGCGTTTCTCGACACCGTGGCGGTGAACGACGGGGTTCGCTACGGCTATCGCGTGGACGTGGCGAACCGCCCCGCGGCGCCGGTCACCACCGCGATCTCGGCCGAGGGTTTGCTCTGCCGTCAGTATCTCGGCTGGCGACGCGACGATCCGCGGCTCGTCGCGGGGATCGAGATGCTGATTGGGCCACCGGCGATTGACTGGGAAAACGACAAGGACGTCTACGCCTGGTACTACATCACGCAGGTGGCCCACCACGTCGGCGGCGACGCGTGGCGGCGGTGGAATGACCGGATGAAGGCGGTGCTGCCGGCCATGCAGGTGAAGAAAGGCCCGGAGGCGGGCTCGTGGGATCCCTCGCTCGACAAGTGGGGCCACATCGGCGGCCGGCTGTTCACCACGTGCTTCTGCACCTACATGCTCGAGGTCTACTACCGGCATCTGCCAATCTACGGCTCCGAGGCGGTGGCGAAGGATAGGTGAACTGGCGAAGAATGCGGCTTCTGGGAAAACCCTGTCACTCGCGGAGTCGGTGAGCCGCGGTGGACGGGGGCTGAATCGCGGTGATGCCGGTGGACGATGCTCTCAGTGCCTCCCAGGAGCAACGCATCATGGCCGCCAAGAAAAAGAAGTCGAAGACGTCGATGACGCAGCAGATCGCCGGTATGGCCACGATGGGGCTGCCGGCACCGGTGCAGAAGGTGGCCGCGTCCAAATGGGGCTCCAAGCTTCTGCTGATCGCCGTGCCGATCCTGATCGCCAGCGGGATCATCAGCATTTCGTTTACCGGCGGGATGCCGACGGTGAACGTGAACCGCGAGCGGGCGGCGGCCGTTGGCCGCGATCTCAGTGCCGAGGCCTACAAGGCGGCGGAGCGCGTTCGCGACTACGGCGAGAGCGGGTATCGCTGAGGCAGAGTTGTGGTGGCAGTTCGCCCCGCGACCGACACCGTTTCGCTACCGCAGCGGTGCCGTACGCCTTACGGCGTTACGCTTTCTGGGGCG
>JBBAVQ010000102.1:2446-9856 GCA_040397625.1 Pirellulales bacterium
GTTTCGCTACCGCAGCGGTGCCGTACGCCTTACGGCGTTACGCTTTCTGGGGCGATGCCGTACGCCTTTCGGCGTGAGGTTTCCTGGGGCCTCAGGAAGCCCAATCGCGTGAGCGATGGGGGCTGGGCGAGGTTTGGGTGTTCCTTCCGGCGTTACGCTTCCTGGGGCGGTGCCCCACGCCATACGGCGTAGGGCTTGTACGGCGGATGAGGGAGCCGGTAGGCCGTGAGGAGCGGGTATGAGCCTCGAGCGTTCGCTGGCGTCGGCGTTTGCCGGGGTGGCGTTGGCGAATGTGTCGCGGGCGTATCCGCACAAGTTCGATCATTTGCTCGTGGCCTCGCCGGATGGGGGATTCGATCACTCGGCACTGCACCCGGCATTTTTTGGGGCGTACGACTGGCACTCGGCCGTGCACATGCATTGGCTGCTGGCGCGGGTGCTGCGGCTTCAGCCGGACGTGTCCGAAGCCTGCGGTATCGTGACGCTGCTCGACGTGCATCTCACGAAGCCGGTGATGACCGCGGAACTCCGCTACGTGGAGTCGCCGGCCGGGCAGACGTTTGAGCGGCCGTACGGCTGGGCGTGGCTCCTCGAGCTCCGCGCGGAGTTGGAGCGGCTGGCCGGTATCGATCGACGGGCCGCCGCGTGGGCCGCTGCGGTTGATCCGCTGGCGCGGGAACTTGCCATGCGGCTGGCGTCTTTTTTTGCGACGGCCGCCTATCCGATCCGCGCGGGCACGCATGCCAACACGGCGTTTGCGTGCCTGCTGGCGCACGACTACGCCACGGTCTGCCGCGACCCGCATCTGTCCAGCACCGTGATCGCGGCGGTTGACCGATGGTATGCCGCCGACCGTGATGCTCCGATCGCGTACGAGCCCTCCCTGACCGATTTCCTGTCGCCGTGCCTTGCCGAGGCGGCGGCGATGAGGCTGGCACTCGATGCAACCGCCTACGAGGCGTGGTATGACCGCTTCCTTCCCGGCGGACTAGGGTCGCTCGCGATGCCCCCCGTGGTGTCGGATCGGCACGATCCCCAGATTGCTCACCTCGACGGGCTCTCGCTGTCGCGGGCGTGGATGCTGACGAGGATTGCGGAGGCATTGCCCGCAGGTCATGCTCGGCAGGATGAGCTTCGACAGGCCGCTTCCAGGCATCTCGCTGCCGGACTTCCGTGGACGGTGGGGGGCGACTATGTCGGTGAGCATTGGCTCGCATCGTTTGCGGCCCTCGCGGTTGGCGACGTGCCGTGAGACGGGTGGCGGCCGAGCGGGAGCGAGCTGATGCCGCTGATCGACGTCGGTGACCGGGGTGTGGCGGTGACGGTCGAGGCCGCCGACGCGGACGCGCGGATGGCAGCCGTGCGGGGGCTGGCGGCGGCGCTCCGTGAGGCATTGCTGCCTGGTGTGACCGACGTGGTGTCGTCACCCGGACGAGTGACGGTGGTGTACGACCCGCTCCAGATCGCCGACCACGCGACGCTGCGGGCGAGCATGGCGGCGCTCGTCGCGACGGCCTCGGCATCGGCGACGGGTGAGCCGGAGCACCACGAGATCCCGGTGTGCTATGGCGGGGACCTCGGCCCCGATCTCGAAGAGGTCTGCGCAGCGCATACGATCGCCGCCGAGCGGTTCGTGGCCGTCCACACCGGAGCCGACTACACCGTCGAGGCCATCGGCTTTCTGCCAGGCTTCGGATATCTCGCCGGGCTTCCCGCCGATCTCGCGACGCCGAGGCGGACCACGCCACGGCGCGTCGTGCCCGCCGGATCGGTCGGCATCGGCGGCGGGCAGACGGGCGCGTATCCGTGTGCAAGCCCGGGTGGCTGGAACCTCGTCGGCTGCAGCCCCACGCAACTTTTCGCTTCCACCCGAGATCGTCCGGCGTTGCTCGCCGTGGGCGACCGCGTGCGGTTCGTGGCGATCGACCGCGGCGAATTCGACCACCGACGCGTGTCCCCTGACGCCGACGCAGGCTGCGAGATGATCGCCACCGGTGGGATCACCGTCGTGAAGCCGGGCCTGTTCACCACCATCCAGGATCTCGGCAGGCCCGGGCATCGCGCCGCGGGCGTGCCGCTCTCCGGCGCCGCCGATCCGGTTTCGTTGCGGATCGCCAATCGGCTCGTGGGAAACATCGAGTCGGCCGCGGCCCTCGAGATCACGCTGCTCGGGCCCGACCTGCGGTTTGAGCGGGATGCGGTGGTTGCAGTCGCGGGGGCCACGTTTCCCGGCATGCCGTTCGGTGTGGCCGTGCGGATGCGGGCGGGCGAGACGCTGGCCCTCGGCCATGCCTCGGTCGGCTGCCGCGGCTATCTCGCCGTGGCGGGCGGGATCGACGTGCCGCACACGCTCGGAAGCCGCAGCACGTTCGTGCCGGCGCGGCTCGGCGGACTCCGTGGCATGCCGCTCGTTGCCGGGGATGCGTTGCCCGTGGGCCACGACTGCATCGCGGCACCGGTGGCGACGCCGGAGCGGCGGCCGGTCGTCATGCCGACGGGCGGGGCCGTGACGCTGCGACTGATCCCCGGTGAGCAGGTTGCGTTCGCCGGCGAGCGTCTCTGGCAGACGACGCATCTGACGAGTAGCCGCTCCGACCGGATGGGAGTGCGGCTCGACGGCCCGCCGCTTGGCGATGCGGCCGCCGCCGGTTTGCCCGCGTCGGTGGCCGTCCTTCCCGGCACCGTGCAACTCCCGCCCGACGGCCGGCCGATCGTGCTGCTCGCCGACGCCCAGACGATCGGCGGTTATCCGGTGATCGGCCATGTGATCGCGGCCGACCTGCCGCTCGTGGCCCAGCTTCGCCCCGGCGATCGGGTTCGTTGGCAAGAGGCGACGATCGACGAGGCCCACCGGGCGATCCGCGATGCCAATCCGGGCTGCGGAGGCGGGCGATGAACGCAGCGCGCACCACGATCGATCTCAACTGCGACCTCGGCGAGGGAGCGGAACACGACGATGAGCTGATACGGCTCGTGTCGTCGGCCAACATCTGCTGCGGGATTCATGCCGGTAGCCACGAACTGATGGCCGCCACGGTGCGGCTGGCGATCCGGTACGGCGTGGCGGTGGGCGCTCATCCGGGGCACGTCGATCGCGAACACTTTGGCCGCCGCGAGCTTCCGATCAGTCCGACCGACTGTGCGGCCGTGGTGGCCGCCCAGATTGCGGCAGTGGCGCGGGTCGCCGGCGGGTTGCTGCACCACGTCAAGCTCCACGGGGGTCTCTATCATCAGGTGGGCCGCGATCCGGCACTGGCGCAGGCAGTCGCCGAACTGCTCGCCGCCCGCTGGCCGCGCATCGTGATGTATGCGGAGTCAGGCAGCCACCTGGCGCTGGCGGCCCGCACCGCGGGTCTCGTCGTCGCCGAGGAGGCCTTCATCGACCGCCGGTATCTCGCGGACGGCACGCTCGTGCCGCGGTCATTTCCAGAGGCGATGATCGACGATCCCGCGGAAGCCGCGGCGCAGGCGGTGCGGCTGGCAGCGGACGGCGTGCTCGCAACAAGCGCCGGCGGCGAGATTCGGGTGACGGCCGACACGCTCTGCGTGCATGGTGACGGGGCGCGGGCCGTGGAGATCGCCACGGCCGCACGCGAGGCGTTGGCGGCGGTCGGGATCGCGATCCACCCGGCGTCATGTGGGTCGCGTGTTCGCTCGTCGTAGCCCGACGCCGTAAGGCGTGGGGCGCGGCCAGGACAGACGCGGCGTCGTCTCGACCGCGCCCGAGGCCTTACGGCCTTCGGCTTATACAGACAGCACCCGCCGCCCGTAAAAGCCCAACGCCGTGAGGCGTGGGGCAAACCACCGCGAGACGCCGTGCCTCGCGTGCCTCGCGAGCCTACGGTGCGAGCACCGACCACGTGACGGGATCGCATGCGAGGTGAAGCCGGACCCGCTGGTGGCCCGATGCGTGCAGCGCGAGCAGGTCCACCATGTCGAATCGGCACGCGACCACCGCGAAGTTGCGGCGGCCCGCGTCGTCGCCGGCAGCGGGGGCCGCCGGACCGTCGGAAAAGGCCGCGAGGCGGTCGCCGGGGGCGACGTCGGTGGTGTAACAGGCGCGGCTCATGGCCGCTGCTGCCGCCCACGCCGCGTCGGCACATGCATCGCCGTGATGGATCGTCGCGCGGGCGGCGATTCGCACCTGAACGCGGCCCGCGGGATCGTACCAGTGGAGAGCAACGCGGGGTTCACGGCGGATGGCCTGCACCTTGGGACTGCGGATGTCGGTGTGAAAGCGAATCTCGCGGCTGATCAGGTCAACGTGACGCAGGACGACGGTGCGGATGTCGGCCGCGCCCTCAGGATTGACCGTGGCCACCGTGAGGAGGTGAAAGGCGTGCCGCGCCGAGGTGGCCGCGGCCCCGAGTTCGCCGGCAAGCCAGGCCCAGGCGGCGACTGCGTCGATCGTGGCGAGATTGGGAGCGGCGGGGTTCACACGCGTGGATCCGCGGAGGTCAGACGGCTCCGCCCCACTGGCGGATCGCCTCGTAGGCGACGATGGCGGCGCAGTTGGAGAGGTTGAGGCTCCGCACCTGTGGCCGCGAAGGGATCGTGAGCAGCCGGTCGGGATGGCTGGTGGTGATCGCCGCAGGCAGCCCTGCGGATTCCTTGCCGAACACGAGCACGTCGCCGGGATGGTAGGCAACTGAGGTGTAGGACTGTGTGGCCCGAGCCGAGAAGAGCCACATGCCGCCGGCGGCAGACTCCGCGAGTCGGCCGAGGAGCTGATCCCACGAGTCGGCCACCTCCCACTCGAGCTCGTCCCAGTAGTCGAGTCCGGCCCGACGGAGGTAGTAGTCGTCGAGTTGGAAGCCGATCGGCCTCACGAGCCACATCTTGGCGGCGATTGCCACGCAGGTGCGGCCCACATTGCCCGCGTTTGGCGGGATTTCGGGCTCGTGGAGGACGATGTGCAGCCGGGGGGCGTATCGCATGAAATGGAACGTGTCGCGGCTGGAGGCGTTTGCTAGGGTGAAACCGGGTCGGTCAGTGTACCGGCCGTGGGTGCTGGGTCGGCGAGGTGGCGGCGATGGGTCACGCGAGCAGGGTGGTCGTGACGGGAGCGGCGTGCTGGGCCGCGATCGCGTGCGGCATCGTGCCGTCCCCAGCCGAGGCCCAGATCCAGTACCTTGACAACGGCTCGATCCGCCTCGGCGTGGACACCTCGAAGGGGGGCGCGATCGTCGTCCTCCAGCCGTCCGGCACGCTCGGCTCGGGCTCAAACGTGGTCAATACGTTTGACCTCGGCCGGGAGATCCAGCAGTCCTATTACTCCGGGCCATCGTCGTTCGTGCCCGCCGGAGCCACGCAACACCCCTCGTGGAGCCCGTGGCCGTGGAATCCGGTCCAGGCCGGCGACGCCTATGGCAACAAGTCAACGCTGATCGCGTCGTCCACCAGCAGCACGCAGCTCTATGTGAAGAGCCGGCCAAAGCAGTGGGCGCTCCAGAACGTCGATTCCGAATGCACGCTCGAGGAATGGATCACGCTGTCGGGAAGCGTGGCCACGGTCCGCAACCGCCTCACCAATGCGCGGAGCGACACCACGCAGTATGCCGCCCGGACGCAGGAACTGCCCGCGGTCTACACATGGGCGAAGCTCACCCAGCTCAAAACCTACACCGGCACGCAGCCCTTCACGAGTGGCAGTCTGTCGGTGATCCCCAACGCCGCGCCGCCGTGGACGACGTTTCGCGCCACCGAGGGCTGGGCCGCCTATGTCGATGCCAACGACTGGGGGCTGGGCGTGTTCGCGCCCAACAACGTGAAGTTCATCGGCGGCTTCGCCGGCACACCCGGCACGGGCAGTACCACGAGTTCCAACACCGGCTACATCGCCCCGATCCGCGCGGAGATCATCGACAACGACATCGTCTACGAGCACACCTACCACCTGATCCTCGGCAACCTGGCGTCGATCCGCGCGTTTGCCGTCGCGAACAAGCCCGACCTCAGGCCCGACTACCAGTTTCGGGGCACGCGGGACGGCTGGACCTACACCAACGCCACCGATTCCGGCTTTCCGGTGACCGACCGTCTGCACGTGAACGTAAACTCTGCCGACCCGCAGATGATCGGTCCGGAATGCTCATTTCCTGCGATCGACGTGCCGAAAATCTTCGTCCGCGTGGCGGCGTCGGTGGCCGGTGCGGGGCAGACGGCGGGCCGCTTGTACTGGGAACGCGACAACGGCGTCTTGCCGATGAGCACGGCTCAGAGCAAGGGTTTCACGATCACGGCCGACGGCCAGTTTCGCACCTACGAGGTCGTGCTGTCGTCCACCTCCACCTGGACCGGCCAGATCTCCCGCCTGCGGTTCGATCCGGTGACGAGCGGCACCACCGGCGACTTCGTGGAAGTGCAGTTCATCTCGGCCTACGCTCCGAGCACGATCTATGTGGATGTCGCCAGCGGCACGCAGACGCAAGTGCAGGCTCGGGCATCGATCCTCACCGGCACGGCGGGCCTCACCAAGACCGGCACCGGAACTCTTTCGCTGACGCTCTCGAACACGTTCACCGGGACGACGAGGGTGGACGCAGGCCGGCTGATCATCGCGCACCGGCAGGCGCTCGCGTCGAGCACCGCGAGCGTGCGGGCCGGAACGATGCTGGCCCTCGCGACGGGCGTCGATGCCGTGGTCCGCGGGCTCGACCTCCAGACTGGCGGAAAGCTGGACTTGGGTACCGGCTCGCTCACCGTCACCGGAAGCCTTTCCTCGGCTACGGCGCTGGCCAAGCTCCGCGAAGGCAGGGGAGACGGCACCTGGTCGGGCACGAGCGGGATCGTCTCGACCGCGATCGCGGGCGATCTCGCTGCTGGCCGTGCCCGTGAGATCGGCTGGCTCGAGAACGGCGGAGGGTCGATCTCCTTCGCGTATGCCGCACCGGGTGACACCAACCTCGACGGGGTGATCGACATCCTCGACGTGGCCGGGTTCCTCACGGCGGGAACGTTCGACACCGGGTCCGCCGCAGTCTGGTCCGTCGGCGACTTCAACTACGACGGCGTGAACGACATCCTCGATGCGGCGGAGTTCATGACGTCTGGCTTTTTTGACGCCGGCCCCTATGCCGCGGCCGCCCGGAGCGTGGCGGCCGTGCCGGAGCCGCACGCGGCATGGCTCACTGCCGGTGGGGCGGCGATGCTTCTGGCGATCCGCCGTGCTGCCGCCCGCCGGAGGGGCTGCATATCGCCCGAGAGCGATCGTCTGCTATCGTTTTGACGGGCGTGCACCGGCCGGGCGTCGTGCCGGGCCGGCCCCCGACGGACGAGGAGCGATCGTGGTCGAACTGAAGCGAAACCCCACGCGGGCGGTGCGGATCGGAAGCATCACGATCGGCGCCGGGCATCCGATCGCCGCCCAGAGCATGACCGCCACCCACACGCAGGACGTGGCGGCCACCG
>JBBAVQ010000103.1:0-9801 GCA_040397625.1 Pirellulales bacterium
GCGTGTTCATCCACTGGCTCGCCGCCGACGACAAGAAGATCTACGACTACAACTATCAGGCGACCGTCGATGCGATCGCCAACGCGATGAAGGGCAAGCCGACCGCCGATGAGATGATCGCCGGCAAGGACAAGGCCGCGCATCCCTTCCGCGGATTCTGAGTTCACGCCGACGGGGCCATTCATGGCCCACGCCGGCTTGGCCCGCCTCGGGTGCAGCAAGGTGCACCCGAGGCGAGCGGCGGCCGCACCTCCGGGCGACCGAGGCCGCTGCCGAGGCGTCGGGAGAGACATGTCGAGTGCAACGCCCGCCCCACAGGCGGGCGTTCGTGTTGGAGATGACCACGCATGCCGAAGAAGGTGCTCATTCAACTCGACTGCGATCCGCAGCCGAGCACGTTTGATGCGATCGTCGCCGTCGATGCCGGAGCCGACGTGCTCCTGCGGCATGGCGGTGTGACGGTGGAGAACGTCGTCCCGCTCGTGCACGGCGGGATGTTCACCCGTGGCGGCAGTGACCTGGCCTCGACCGCCATCTTCGTCGGCGGCTCCGATGTGGCGGCGGCCGAGGCGGTGGCGGCGAAGGTACGCGACACATTCTTTGGCCCGGTGCGGATCGGCGTGCTCGTCGATCCGTCTGGTGCCAATACGACGGCGGCCGCCGCTGTCGTGGCCGCGGGACGGCATGTGTCGCTCGCGGGCAGCACTGGGGCCCCATGCCGCGCCGTCGTGCTCGCTGCCACCGGGCCGGTGGGCCAGCGGGTCGTCCGATTGCTGGCGGGGAAGGGGGCCCATGTGGCCGTGGTGTCGCGGTCGAGGGAGCGGGCGGAGGCGGTGACGCGACAGCTCGTTGCGACCAGGGGATTACCAGCCGGGATGCTGGAGGCCGTTGAACACCACGGCACGGGTTCGACCGACTCCGCGTTTGTCCGGGAGCTTGCGGCCGCCGACGTGATCGTGGCCGCGGGTGCGGCGGGTGCCACGCTGCTCGATGAGGCCGGACGGCGTGCGGCGGTCAAAGCCCGCGTGCTCATCGACCTCAACGCGGTGCCGCCGTCGGGCATCGAGGGCGTGGCTGCCGGCGACAAGGCCCGGGTCGCGGGGCCGGCCGTGGTCTACGGTGCGCTGGGTGTTGGTGGAACGAAGATGAAGATCCACAAAGCCGCGCTTGCCAGGATCTTCTCCGCCGCCGACGCCTTCCTCGACGCCGAGGATCTGCTCGCGATCGGCGAGGGCCTGGAATCAGGCCGCTGACGTCCGGATTGTCGATGAGCCGTTCACGGCTGCGGGAGAAGCCCAACGCCGTGAGGCGTGGGGTGAAGTGCCACCAGACGCCGTGTCGAGTGTTGCTCTATGGCCGCGGTGCAGAAGCGTCGGCACGGGCTGCCGTTCTCAGGTGACGGGCGGCGGCACGATCGATCAATCGCGGCATGAAACGGGCGGCGAGGGCATACCCCCTCGCTTGCCATCCCGGAACGATCTCGGCCCGCCGCCGTTCGATCGCGGTGGCGATCGCCCGCGCCGCCTGCTCGGCGGGCATGCGCCTCCCACGCGACCAGGGCGGCCGGTCGCCGACCACGAGCGCGTCCCAGAACTCCGACTGCGTGGGGCCGAGATCCACCAGGAGCACGCCCACGTCGTCAGCCGCGAGTTCCATCCGGAGCGTGCCGGCGAGCGACTTGAGCGCGGCCTTGGCGGCACAGTATTCGCCGTGGAGGGGCAGGGGATGGAGGCCGAGGATCGAACCGATGAACACGATCACGGAATCGCGGCCGCGAACGAGTTCCGGCAGCGCCGCGCGGACGAGTTCCGCCGGTGCGGTGAAGTCGAGGTCGATGATCCGGGCGAACGTCTCGGGCGTCAGGTCCTGAAAGCGGCCGATCGCCCCCCCGCCGGCAGCCGCGACGACGCCGTCGATGCCACCGAGCCGCTCGGCGGCGACGGCGATCAGTCGCGTGCGGAAGGTCGGGTCGCAGATGTCGCCGGCGAGGTGTTCGAGCGGCGGGGTCACGGACCGGGCGAGGTCGTCGAGCCGCTCCGCGCGGCGCGCGGTCGCGAGCACGCGTGCGCCGCGGCGGGCGAGTTCGACGGCGACGGCACGGCCAACCCCCGACGAGGCGCCCGTGACGATGAAGCGTTTGCCGGCGATCCGGCGACGGCCGAATGGCATCGGGTCACCGCGGTGCGGGGTGCGGCTCCGCCTCGGGAGCAGACGGCCCGGGTGGTCGTGGCGCGGGGTCGGGGTGGGCGTGCGGCCGCACGGTCGCTTCGGCTTCGGGGATCCGGCCGAGCAGCGCCGCGGGAACGCGGCAGTGGACGACCACCCGGTCGTCGCTGAATCGCCGTGAGAGCACCTCGCCGTGGCGGCCAAGCCACGCGAGCAGGCGACCGTTGCCCGGGTCGGTCTCGATGTCGACGTCGCGGAAGCCACGGCCAAGGGCGTCGCTCACCGCCTGAGCGAGTTCGGCGAGGCCGGCTCCCGAACGCGCCGAGATTCCGATCGCGTGCGGGTAATGGGCGAGGATCCGATCGCGGACCACGCGGTCGGACACGGCGTCGATCTTGTTGAGCACCAGCAGTGTGTCTTTTTCGTCCACGCCAAGTTCCTCGAGCACGCCGCGGACCGCGGCGACCTGCACGTCCACCATCGGGCTCGAGGCGTCGGCCACATGGAGGAGCAGGTCGGCCTGGCGCGTCTCCTCGAGCGTGGCCTTGAAGCTGGCGATCAGCCGGTGAGGCAGTTCGCGGATGAAGCCGACGGTGTCGCTGAGGAGCACCGGCCCCCAGCCAGGCAGCCGCCAGCGGCGGGTGCGCGTGTCGAGCGTGGCAAAGAGCTTGTCTTCGGCAAGTTCGTCGGCGCCCGTGAGGCTGTTGAGCAGCGTGCTCTTGCCCGCGTTGGTATAGCCGACGAGTGAGACGGTCATGTGATCGTGCCGCGAGGCGACCTGGCGTTCGCGGCGGCCGTGGATTTCGGCGAGCTCGGTCTTGAGGTCGTGGATCCGCTTCTCGACGAGCCGGCGATCGACCTCGAGCTGCTTCTCGCCAGGGCCGCGCATGCCGATCCCCATCTTGAGCCGCGAGAGGTGGGTCCACATCCGCTTCAGGCGGGGCAGGGAGTACTCGAGTTGCGCGAGCTCCACGGCGAGCCGAGACTCGTACGTGCGGGCCCGGGCCGCGAAGATGTCGAGGATCACCTCGGAGCGGTCGAGCACCTTCACCTCGAGGGCCCGTTCGAGGTTGCGGGTCTGAGCGGGCGAGAGGTCGTTGTCGAAGATCACGATGTCGGCGTCGTGGTGTTCGACGACGCCGCGGAGTTCCTCGACCTTGCCCTTGCCGAGGTAGGTGGTCTGATCGGGACGTTCCCGCCGCTGCGTCAGTTCGCCGACCACGCTGGCTCCCGCGGTCGATGCCAGGCCCGCGAGTTCCGCGAGCGGCTGTGCGGGATCGATCGGTGCCTCGAGGAACACGCCCACCAGCACGGCCCGTTCGTGCTGCACGCCCTTGCGATCACGATCCTTCATTCCTCCTCCTCGCGTGGGGCGTCGCCGGCGGCGAGCTGTCGGCAGCTCTCCCAGCGGCGGACGTCGAGCAGGCCATCGGCGACCGCGTCTTTGACGGCGCAGCCGGCTTCGTGGTCGTGGGTGCAGTCGGGGAAGCGACAGAGGTTGGCAATCGGCCGCAGGTCGCGGAAGGCGCTTGGCACCTCGGCTGGCACGAGTTGCCACGGCTGAAACTGCCGCACGCCCGGCGTGTCGACGAACCAGCCTCCGAGGCGGTGGGGTAGGAGGCGGGCCGTGGTCGTGGTGTGGCGGCCCTTGTCGTTGTCGCGGCTCACTTCCGCGACCCGGAGATCGAGGTCGGGATCGAGCGCGTTGAGGAGGGACGACTTGCCGACGCCGCTCTGCCCGACGACGGCGGTCACGCGGCCGCGGAGTTCGGCCTGAAGGCGGGCCACGCCCATCCCTGTGACCGTCGAGCAGAGCACGACGGGATAGCCCATCCGGGCGAACACGCCGGCGAGCGGCACGAGGGACGCCGGTTCGATGAGATCGATCTTGTTGAGGCAGATCAGCGGCCGGATGCCCGCGGCTTCGGCGGCCACGATCAGCCGGTCGATCAACCCAGGCTTGAGGTCGGGCTGAGCGGCGCTGCCAACGATGACGACCTGATCGACGTTGGCCACGATCACGTGGCGGCGTCCGCGGCTGTCGCGGCACAGCGACCTGTGTCGAGGCTCGATCGACTGGATCGTGCCCTCGTCACCGACACCGCGAACACGCACCCAGTCGCCGGCGGCGAGCGGATGCCGCTGGTCGGTGGCGACCGTGCGGAGGAGGCGGCGCATGGTGCAGCGGACCATGCGGCCGTCTTCGGCCTGCACGTGGCTTTCGAGGCCGTGGACGTTGAGCACGCGGCCCCGCCAGGCCGCCTCACCGGCGGCCACCGGCAATCCATCGACGTCGCCGCCATCGTCGTGGGCGACGACCGTCCGCTTGCGGGTCAGGTCGCCCTTGCCGGAGATGCGTTCCGACGTGGCCCGGTCGGCGGTGGCGTCGAGGTCGGCGCCGAGGGCCCGCGTGAGATCCCCGTCACGGCGGCGCGTCGAGCGGTTCTTCCGAAACTCGACGCGCTGCTTGCGGGGTTTGGCCATGCGGCGGCGGTCAGGTCGCGGGGCGACGGGGCTTGGCGGGGGCGGACGGACGGCGGTTTTCGAGCCCCGCCGACTCGAGCAGCGAACGGCCGAAGATGTTTTCCTGGGGAGCCTTCTCCTCGACGGGGGAGGTCGCGCCCAGTCGTGCCGGTTCGTAGGCGATCTCGTAGACGTGCTTGGCGATGCCGATCTTGTCGCCGGGCTCCAGCCGCTGTTCCGTCACCCGAGTGCCGTTCACTTTGGTGCCGTTGCTGCTGCGCAGGTCTTTGATCGTCCAGTACCCGTCGGCGAGCACCAGTTCGCAGTGGTTGCCGGAGACGTTTGGGAACCGCAGTACGATGTCGGCGCTCTCGCGTCGCCCCAGGGTCAGGGTGGGCTTGAGCAGCGGAATGGGGTCGCCACCGCCGACAGGAAGGAGTTCACCGTACACGCAAAAGTCACCCGAGGAATCTGTCATGGACATGGCAAAACTCGCACGTGCCCCTGTCTTTCGAAGGTACGACCGGGTGTCGGCATGGTCAAGGCGGCGGTGCGTCGCATGGGACGGTAGACTGATGGACGAAGCGACTGGAGCGGACCGGGTGATCGCCGGCCGCGGCACGTCGGCCGGTTCGCGCCGGTTTACGCCGCGGCGGGAGGAAAGTCCGGGCTCCGCAGGGCACGATGGTGGGTAACGCCCACCGGCCGTGAGGTCAGGGACAGTGCCACAGAAAGCAAACCGCCAGCGGGGTTTCGGCCCCGTTGGTAAGGGTGAAACGGTGAGGTAAGAGCTCACCAGCAGGCCGGGTGACCGGTCTGGCTCGGCAAACCCCATCGGGAGCAAGGCCAAGCAGGAAGAAGTTCGTCCTCGTCCTTCGGGGCGGGGCGGCGCGGGGCGGCCCGTCCCGCACCGGCTTCCGGGTCGGCTGCTCGAGGCCGCGGGCAACCACGGCCCTAGAGAAATGGTCGCCGTCCGCCACGCACGTGGCGGAGACAGAACCCGGCTTACAGGTCCGCTCCAGTTCGCTTCACTCCGGGCCGGCGGTCACCGAGTGGCCGCTACTTTGCCGCCGCGAGTTCCCGGTGCTCCTGCTCGTCGAGCAGTTTCATGAGCTTGGCAATGCACAGCGTGTTGATGCTGACGTGCATCTGCTCCGCCTCGGTTTTGAGCGTTTCGTGGAGGGACTTTGGCATGCGGACCGTCACGACGCGGAGGCTCTCCCGCTGGGCCTGCCGGGCGTTCTGGCGAGCCCGGAGATCATCGAGCATCTCGCGGACCCGGGCGTACTGGGGCGAGCATTCGAACCGCATCAGGGCGTCGGGCTCCGAGAAGGTGCGGCGGACGATCCCGTCAACCCCGAGCACCTCCCTGAAGAAGACCACCCACTCCGGATTCATCGTGTACAGCCGCTCGGCGACCTCCAGGACGGCCGTCGCGGCGTGCTTGTCGGATTTCATGGGGATGGGGCGGGCGGTCTTGGTCGACATGGAATCGGAATCCTTCCGCGGGCATTCGGGCAGCGGCCCTCGCCGTGCCGTCGGTGTTCCGCCTCCGTCCCACGGGCCGAGGGCGAATCCGACGAGAGACTCTCGCGAGGCGGTCAAGTGACAGCACGAAGTGCTTTCACAGCAACGACTTGCGACGCGAGTCGGAGGCGTGGCTCGTTTTGTGGCAGCAGTGCCTTCCCGACAGGCACCGGGGTGGCTGCCTGTTTTTCGGGCAGCGGGCCAGGTTCGCGTTTCCCAGGTGTCCCTCTGATTTCCGGCCGTGAAACCGCCGTCAGCGGTCGGTCGAACCTCGGACCGCCTGCTCGATCACCCCGGCAACCGTCGCGGCCAGATCGACGGCCGTAACGGTCTGGAGTCCTCGCCAGGCGGGCACCCCGTTGACCTCCAGGACCACGAATCCATCGGACGTGGGGAGCAGATCAACCCCGGCCACCACCGCCCCCACGCATGCGGCCGCCCGCCGGGCCAGTGCCACGACTTCCGCCGGTGGATCGGCGGCCTCGGGCCGCCCGCCCAGGGAGAGATTGGTCCGCCAGTCCCCCGCCGCCGCCACCCGCCGCATGGCGAACGCGTCGTCGCCGGCCACGAGGACCCGCAGGTCCCAGCCTGCGTTGGGCAGGAACTCCTGAAGGTAGACCGCGCCGTTGCCGCCGCTCGTCGCGGCCTCATCGGCGCCGCGAACCCGCACGAGTCCGCGACCGCGTGACCCGAAGAGCGGTTTGGCCACGCAGTCGCCCCCGAGCGCCTCCCAGGCCGTGCGTGCCGCGGCGGGGTCCTGGGCGACAATCGTCCGCGGCACCGGCACGCCGGCCCTCGCCAGCACGGCCAGCGAGAGGTATTTGTCGATCGCGATCTCGAGCGCCCGCGGCGGGTTGATCACGGGTGTCCCGCGGGCCACCAGTTCCGCCAGGGCGTCCATGCGGAAGATGACGTCCTCAAGGCGACTGCCCGCGGTGCCGGCCCCCGGCATGCCACGGACCACGACGGCGTCGGCCACGCCGAGCGGCGCCGGGGCGATCGCGGGAAGGCCCGGACCTATCGCCGCCCCGATTGATCGCCACGACATGACGTCGGTCGCATGGCCGCGCCGCCCGAGGGCCTCGACGAGTCGCGCGATGTGCCAACCGCCCCGCTCGCCCAGGATCGCAACCCGCATCGGTCACCGTGATCGGCCGGCGGTGAACGAACGCGCGACGATCTCCGGCGCGACGTCGCCGAACCGCTGCGAAAGCCCCGTGTCGACGTTTTCGAACACGATCGCCGCCGGCGCGAAGAGCGCCGGATCGATGGCGTAGAAATCCCGGCCGGCGCGTTCGAAGGCGGCGAGAAACGGCTCGCCAAACGAGGTCGAGCCGGAGCTCACGCACCGCGGCCCGATCGCCCGCAGGCTCTCGTCGTCGCCCCTGACCTGCAGCACCACGCGGCCGCCGTACAGGATGGCGTCGTTGGTGCGGCCGATGGCGGTCAGGTCGTCGTCGGCCACCGGCGGCAGCGGTGCCGCGCCGCGGCCGGCGACGATCCGCGAGAGGTCGAATCCGAGGTCGTGAAGCTTGTGCAGCGCCGTCTCCACCGAGCGGGCCACGATCTGCAGGCCGCCGGCCGGACTGGCGGTGCGGGCGACCAGCAGCACCAGGCTCGCGGGCTCGACGCCGGCGGCGGCGGCGAGCCGCGCGCATGCGGCTGCCGGCGGCAGCGCCCCGCATTCGAGCACGCCCACCGCTCTGGGCGGCCGTTCCCGGTGGCCAATCGCGTCGTAGAGTCCCTCGCGGCCGATGGCGGCACGGACCGGACCACTGGTCATCGCGAAGAAGCCGTCGTCGTCGATCCTCCAGCCCGCGTACTGCGATGCGAGGCAGGCCGCGATGGGCGCTCGCGTGCACACGACGACCGCCGGCCACGGCTGCCCGGGCCACGCCCCTTCCCAGGCCGCGTCGGCCCCGGCTGGCTGGAGTTCCACGCTGCCGAGACCGGCCAGGGCCGCTTCGGCCATGACGATCCCGGCCTGCAGGCTGCCCACCGCCTCGACGCCACAGTCGATCACCGTCGCGGCCCCGCTGCGATGCGCCGCGGTGCCCATTGCGCCCGGCTGGTCGAGGAGCGGCCGGGCCAGGTCGAAGGCCGCTTCGTTGAGGGTCATGGCGGTGCTCACGGAGTGGATCATAATGCGATTCGGGAGTGCGGTCGGCAACGTCGGGCCGTGCCGGCCCCGGAAGACTTCCATCCGGCCGAGGTGCGCGGTGCCCAGCCTGACCGTCGAGAACTACGTCAAGACGATCGAGCAGATCACGACCGGCCAGGAGGGGCGGCCCGCGACCACCGGCCAGATCGCCGCCGCGCTCGGCGTGTCGCCCGGCACGGTGACGAGCATGCTCAAGACGCTCGACGCCGCGCGGCTCGCCACGCACCGTCCCTACGAGGGCGTGTCGCTCACGCGGGCGGGCCGCATGCTCGCGCTGCGGGTCATTCGTCGGCACCGGCTCATCGAACTGTTCCTCCTCAAGACGCTCGACATGAGCTGGGACGAGGTGCACGACGAGGCCGAGCACATGGAGCACGCGATCAGCGACCTGCTCGTGGAACGGATCGACGCCTACCTCGGCCGGCCGGAGGTCGATCCGCACGGCGACCCGATCCCGCCGGCCGACGCCGTGTCGCTCGCCGATCCCGAGGACGGGGCCACCCGGTCGCTCGCCGAGTGCGGCGCTGGGGAATGCTTCCGGCTCGCGCGGGTGCTCGACCAGTCTTCGGACTTCCTCCGCTACCTCACCGAGTGCGGCCTCTCCCTCGGCACGGTCGGCACGGTCGAGAGCCACTCGGACGGTGCGGGTCTGATGCGGATCCGCATCGGACGCACCGGCCTTGCGATCGCCCTCGACGCCGCCGACAAGCTCGTCGTGGCCGACGCCTAGCGGCCGCCCTCCCACACGCCCGACTGGCCGAGGCACTCGTCCACCGACACGCGGATGGCCCGCGGCACAGGATGGCCGGAGGATTCGAGCGACTCGATCACCGCGTGGCCGATCCAGCGGGCGAGCCACTCGGCCGTGGTGTTCGCGACCGGCAGGAGCACGCACTCGTCTGCGGGAAACACCCAGCGGCGGCTCTGGCGATACGTGACCGTCGTCTCGTCGCCACCGTGGGGCCCGGGAGCCGTCGCGACCGCGAGCCAGCGGTTTTCGGTCGGCAGCAGCATCCTGTGGTCGAGCCGCGCGAGCACGGCCGTGACGGCGTCGCGGAGGGCGATGAAGTCGACGACCATGCCGTGGGCGTCGGGCTCCCCCGCCACGTCGACGCCGACCGTCCAGTTGTGGCCGTGCACCGGCTCGCAGAGGTCGTCGGTCAGCGTGATGAAGTGCCCGGCGGAAAAGACGTGCACCGCCTTGCGGAGCCGGACTTCGAAACGGTCGGTCATGGCGATGGGCTCGCGGGGATCAGAGAGGGCACGAGGCGGCCGCTCCGCATCTGAATATAGAGGGCCGCGGCGACGAGGTCGGCGGTGGTGCCGGGATTGAGCCTCCGCGGGCCGCGGAGCGAGGCGTCGAAGGCGGCGATCGCGGCGGGCCGCGCCGCGGGAGGCAGTCGGAGGATCGCGGCCGCTCCGGCAGACGCCCCGGCCGCGGCGGCAGCTCCATGCTTTCGAGCGATCAGTGTGTCGGGCTCGCG
>JBBAVQ010000104.1:0-9637 GCA_040397625.1 Pirellulales bacterium
GCCCGATCGTGTTCGGATTCGGTGACGATCTTGCTGGCCTTGAGCCCCTCGAGCCGCGTAGCCTCGCGGCGGGCGAGTTCGACCTGTCGCTTCGCGAGATCGGTGGACGTCGCATTTTGAATGAGCTCTTCGTCGACCTCCTCGATGGCAAGTCCCGCTTGGGCGAGCTCTTTCTCGAGCCGGGCCACGTCGAGTTCATAGTCGCGTGGGTCGATCTCGAAGAGCACGGTGCCCTTGGTCACCAACTGGCCCTCGTTGCACGCGGCGGTCTTCTGGAGCACGCGGCCAGGAACCTCCGCGGCCAAAGTGACCTCGCGGAGCGGCACGACCACGCCATCGACCTCGAGGTCGATGCCCGCCGACTGCGGCTCGATCGAACGCGTCTTCACCACCACGGCTTTCGGCGACTCCTTGTCTTTCCGCGGTGGCGGCTTCGGCCCACCGAGCACCACGAACCCGCCGATCGCGGCCCCGAGGATCACGAGTGGAAGCACCCAGCTGAGGATTTTCTTGAGAATCTTCATCGCGGTGACTCCAGAGCAGAGACAGTCCCGAGGCCAGGACGGGCAAACGGTTCCGCAGCCCCGATCGCGGCGAGCGTGAACCGCGTGACGTGGTCGGCAATGGCCTGCGGCGTGTGGTAGGCATCGATCTCGCCAGCCGGCACGAGCATGGCGACGACGTCGCCCGCGGCCCGGTAGAGGAAGCACTGGCCGATGATGCTCAGGCCGAGACGTCGGACTTCCGACCCTGGCAACGCGCTGCCCGTCAACTCGTCGAGCACGCCAAGCAGGATGCCAAAGTGCGGGCGGATGTAGTCCTCGACCAGTTCGCGGCAGGCCTCGGTTGGCTGGAGCAACTCCCGCATCATCAGCCGCACCTGCCATGGCGGCTGGTCGCCCCCGAGCATGCGGTCGAGCATGCTGCCGACAAAGTCGCGGAGCTTCTGCGCGGCGGGCGTGCCGGGGGCCCACTCGGGCTGCGGCACCTGGCGGAGCCGGGCTTCATGGGCGTGCTTCACACTCTCGATGTAGAGCCGCTGCTTGTCGCCGAAGTAGTAGTTGACGGCCGCGACGTTCGCGCCTGCCGCGGTGCAGATGTCGCGAACCGTCGCGGCCTCGTAGCCTCGTTCGGCAAACTCACGCCCGGCCGCCAGCAGGATCCGCTCACGGGGATCGCGGCTGTCGTCGGCGGCCGACGTTCTGGAGCGGGTCTGGGAGGGCATATCGCACGGCGGGGAGGAAAACGACGGATTCAAACGCTCGTTTGAATCGATTGTATGAAAAGAAACCGCAGAGGCATACTGCGATTAACAGCCGGATTCAGTCATGCGCCTAACGGCTCCACGCTTCCGGCCTCAGAGAGCCCACTCACGGAAGCGGTGGGGACCTGCCCGATTCCCGCAGAGGGACGCCGTACGCCTAACGGCGTTGCGGTTGCAGAGATTAGAAAACCCAATCACGTGAGCGATGGGAGCAGGCGCGAGCATCACGCGTCATTGCGACGGGTGCCCTTCCGAGCCAGGCCTCCCAGAGCCGTCAGCACCGCCGCCGCGGTGCTTAGCCACGCCGACGACGGCTCAGGCACCGCGGCGATCGCACCGGCACCGGGGGTTGGCAGGGTCATGTACGGACCGGCATCAAATAGTGCCGTCGAGAGAAAGTCGGCTGCATCGAGGATGTCGACGAGGCCGTCGTACCCAAAGTCGCCTTGATTCCATGTCGCGGGCAGGCCGGAATCGAACTTCGCTCCAGCGAGGAAGTTGGCGGCGTCGAGGATATCGACCTGGAGATCAACATTGGTATCGCCAGGCGCGGAATAGGCCACCGTGATGCCACCGGCGCCGTCATCGACCCAGCCGACCGCCCGAGGAGTCGACGCCACCACCTGCAATGCCACGAGCGACGAGGTGATCCCGGTCGACCCGTTCCATGAGCCATCGCCCTTGCCCGCGACGATGTCCGCCACGAGATCCGCCGGCACGATACCCCCAGCGGCCACCGCGATCCGTCCGGCGCCGAGGTCGATCCGACCGCCACCGGCGGGTTCGTCGTTCGTCTCGGTGACCGACAGCGTGGCCACGGTGAGCATCATCTGCCGATCACTGGGCATCGTCATCCGCCCACCGTTGAACACTGCTAGGTCGGGAGTGCCGATCAGCGATCCCGACTCGACAATGAAGGAGCCGATCCCCACGGCCGTAGGCACGACAGGATCGATCACCCGCATGTTATCAAAATACACCTGCTGCGGCTCCCAGTTTCCGCCCATGGTCCCGGCCAGGTTGACCTGCAGGTATTCATCCGTACCGGAGGCTGTGAGCGCCGAGTAGTCCCAGTAGTAGGTCGTGGTCGTCGACCCGCCACCGGCCAGCCACGGGTAGTTGATAAACCGCGGATAGGTGGAGTTGCCGGTCTGGTTCCAGCCCATCGGCCCGTTGAACGCGACATTGCCGGCGATGTTGCCACCCCCGGTACCCGAGTTCACCTGTGTCACGTCGATTGCCAGGACCTTGTGGGCCTTCCAGGCATCGAGCGCCGCCTTGTCATACGTCTTGAACGACCAGTTGTAGTCGCTGCCCTGCGTCCAGGTCATGCCCATGGCAGCGCTGCCGCTGGTGACGCCCGCGGTGGTCGAGAGCACGATGTTCGTCATACCGACGGTTGGATCATAGAGATCGCCGACCGTCTCGAAGGAGTTGATCACGACCGGCAGATCAAGCCCCGTGGAGACGTTTAGTTTCTGAACGGCGAGCGATCCGCCGGCGAGTCGCAATACGGCGCTGTCGAGCGCCACGCCGGCCGGGGTGGCGTAGGTGCCTCCGGTCGCCACCACGATCGTCGCGTCGGGAAGCCCACGGCCCGCGGTGTCGAGAATCGTGCCGCCCGACACGATCGCACTGCCACTGACCGTGCTCATAGCTCCGAGAACGAGCGTGCCGGCGCCAGTCTTCGTCAGCCCGTTGGTGCCGACGAGCGGCAGATTGACGTTCGCTGAGACACCAGACGCCACCGTGATCGGGTTCTTGGCAGGACTGGCGCCGGCGAGTTCCACCCGGCCAGCAAAGGCCGGCGTTGTGTCGGAAACGAGCATGAAGCCGTTGGCGTCAAACTGCATCCCATTACGCGTGACCACCGTGCCTGAGACGGAGACGGTACCGCCCGGCGAGCGAAACACCGCCTTTTTGTACGAATCCCACTCGACGCCGCCACCCTGCCCGTTCACGAGCCAGGTCGGATCCTGAAACACCGTACTCCAGAACCCTGACCCCCCAATGGCTGAACCATTTCCCGCCCAGACGTACTCCTGCGGGGTGACCGGATTGATGAACCGAATGTTGTCGATGTAGGCATACTGCGGCGCGTAACTGGGATTCGTACGGGCAACGAACCCAAGCTGCCAGAAATCGGCCGACGTGCCTGAACCCGGCGAGGGGGACGTGGCCAGGATCCCTCCGTAGTCCCAGGTGAGCGTCTGCGTGGTGTTCTGGCCGCCGTTGGTCCAGGCCCAGTTGACGAGTTGCTTTTCGTTCCAGCCGTTGGTGCCGGTTGTCGGCGCACTGATCGCGGCGACCAATTCATAGTTGCCTGCGGTCGTGGTCACACGGGTGAAGTCGAAGGCGAGCGTCTGGTGGTTGTACCACTCGACGTAGGTCTCCGGGCCGAAGCTCTTGGCGAGCCACTCCCAGGTGTATCCCGTGGGAACGACCTCCATGCTGTTGCTGCCTTGCGTCACTCCATACTGGGACGACAGCGCGACACTGGGGGTTCCCGAAGGCGGCGGACTTGTCAACGGCGCGAACAAATCCGCGGCGGTCTCAAAGGACGTGACTAAGTACTGCGCGTGGGCCGAACACGCCACGCACGCTACGACACAGGCCACGACAATACGCATCGATACGCAAAAGCACGTGGACTGACAGCCTGCCATCGCCGACCCCCTCTCGTAGGAAAGTACTTTACCCCTGCCCCCAATGACGAGAATCCTAGATCAACGGCGTCCAATCGGTCAATGCCTTGGATCAACTGTTCCAAGATTCGCTTTCCAAGAAACTGCGAATCTTGGCGACCAGTTTCGCCAAAACAGGGAAATAGTTTCACCGTTTTTGCGAAACCTCAGAGCGTTCGCCGACTACCTGCACCATTGCCGATTCAAGTACTTTTACTAGGAATCCGCTGGCTATCGGCCATTTTTAGGCCAGACCAACCGTGGCCGCAGCGTCTGGCACGGCGTTTGCTCATTGTGCTGGTGATAACGAGGCGTCGCCCTTCGGCTTTCTGTGACCGCCGATGCTTGCGTCGACCGAACCACCCCGTGAACTAAGGAACACCGCCGTGATCTCCTTCAATCGACTCTTGCCCGCCTCGCTGGCCGTCCTCGCCTTCATTTCGTCGGTTCGCTCGTCGTCGGGTCAAACCACGACCCCAATCCCGCTTACCGCCCTGACGGCGTACAGCTGGGCTAGCGGTACCGTCCAGCAGGATCCTGCCGGCTACCCGTCGGGATCGGCCTTGATCCGGTCCACAGGCAGCGGCTGGCAGTGGATCGCTGGGATTTCCGTCAGTCCCAGCAGCAACGCCAGTGCTTACAACGCCCTTCGCCAAGCGGCCCTCAACAGCGGCACCCTGACGATCAACGCCACGTTCGACCCAGCTGCCTATACGTCATCAAGTCTCGGCTGGCTCGGCCTCACGACGAACCAGCAGTGCAGTTCCAGCGGATGGGTGCAGGCGAATGTCGGGTACGCGAACACGCCTATCACGAGCCCGCAGTCGTACACGCTCACGATGCCGATCCTGCCCACGTCGGCATCGACAACGACCGCCGACTTTTCCGACCCGCCGAACTTCTACGTTGACCCCTCCCTGTCGCAGATCGACTTTGGCTTCGGCGTGAACACGAACTCTGCGACGCAAGGCGGCCTCGTGATCACCTCGATGTCGGTTTCCGCGGTACCCGAGCCCGCGACCTGGGCGCTCCTCGCAGCCGCTGTTCTGCCCGCAGTCGCCTCGATCCGCCGCCGGCGGGTCGAGGCCTGATCCGGATCCCAAGCCCTTACGCGTCCCTGCCAAACGCGGGTAAAGCGACGATTCGGCCGACCCGGTCACAGGGTTATGCTTCCCGCGTCAAAGGAGGCGAATCGCGTGAGCGAAGGGAAGCTGAGTATCAGGTGCGGGGCGAGCGTTCCACCTCACGGCGTTACGCTTCCTGCACAGATATGCCACACTGCGAAATTCCTGATAAGGAGCCACCCGGCTACGGCTTACCCGGGGTGTTCACAGGCGCCACCGTGGCGGTGACCGCCTCGCCGTTCCAGAGCCGCTCATAGCGGTCAGCTTCGACCTCTTCCGCCTTGGCACCGGTGAAGGCCACGAATCGCCGCCCCTCACGCCCCTCCGCCTCGAAAACGACCGCCTGCTCCTCCAACGGTCCAATCGTCACGCCCCAACGCACCCGATAGGGCTTGCCGTCCCGCTCTGACACGAGCAGTTGGTCGAAAACGGCCGGATCGATGCCCATCATCTCGAGGTTCTTCCGCGGCGCAGTCGCGACAAAGCTGCGGAGCGTGGCCTCGTCCTTGGGCCCGACCCAGCCGTTGGTCGCCTGATAGAAGCGAAACAGGTTCGCCAGTTGTTTGATGCGGCTGTCGTTCATCGCGGCCACCTGGCGGCGCAGATCACCGTCAGAGCAGCCAACCGTGCCAGTGACGATGGCCACGAGGGCCAGCGCCAGCAGGCTCCACCGGCTCATCGTTGATCGCAGGCGACGGAGTGTGTCGCAGGTTCGGGGCGGTGCCATGGTCGCGAGAATCTCCTCACGGCAAGGTCGTCGGGGATCGTCCATGATGTCGGTCATGCCGGTCACAGAGCCGACATGTTCACCGCCTGCCCGTCGTTGCGGCAGCCGATCTGAAAGAGTGGATCGTTGTCGATATCGAACGAGATACCCCGCACCGAGCCGTCGCCAAACACCGCCCCCATCACGGCATGCGGGCTGCCGAACTGCCGCTCGGCGGTGTCATCGGCGGGCCGCTGCTCCGCGTCGGTTCGGGGCCGGGTGTAGACATTCGAGCCGTCGGCCGCGGGAAACACGAGCCGCATCGTCACGTAGCCGGCAGCGTCGGCCCATCCCGGTGAGTCGAAGTATCCCCACTGCAACCAGTCGGTGCAGCACAGGGCCGGTGGCTGCGGGGCTCTCGACCACGCCGATTTCTCCATCACGAGAATTGTCTTCGACGTCCCGTCGGTGACTTTTGCCGCCGTCACCGAAGGAAGCCGCACCCGCACCGTGCCGGACCGCCCCGTGTAGACCATGCCCGACTTCGCGACGATGCCCCGGAACGCCTTGTCGAACTCGTCGATCTCCGCCTGCCGCTGCGACGGGCTGTCGATCCGCGACTGGTAGTTGCCCATGTCCCACCCCGTGGCGACACCCGCGTAGTCGGTGAGGTGAAACACGGTGCCCCACGACGTGGGCCGGCTCACGCGGGTACTCCGCGATGGACACTTCACAGGCGCCACGCCGTCTTCGAGCGGCGAGTTCACGCCGAGCGCGAAGCCTCCCTGGTCGACCGCTTTGCGGTGCAGCGTGGAAAACTCCATGTATGGAAGGATCTGGAAGACCCAGCCAGCGCGGTCATAGCCCGCGGCGGGGGCGGGCGTGAAGTCGCGGTCGGAGAGAATCGTGCCGGCGCTCGGAAAAGTCTTCTTCGCGCTCAGGTGGGAATGGGATGCGGTGCCAAGTTGCTTGAGGTTGTTAAAGCAGCTCGAACGCCGCGACGCCTCCCGGGCCGACTGAACGGCCGGAAGCAGCAGCCCGATGAGGGTGGCGATGATGGCGATCACCACCAGCAGCTCCACGAGCGTGAACGCGCGGACCCGCCGCGCCGCGAGCATCCCCTGGCGGGAATGGGTCGAACACGTCAACAGCAGCGGCAAAAAGGGCATAGCACCTCCCCGGACCGGCAGCCGTAACGACCTCCCCGGACCTCGTGAAAGTACTTTAGTGGCGGGCCGACGTGACCGTCAAGTCCGCCGGGCGGCGACGGTCGACCCGCGAACGACCAGGTCGGCCTTCACTTGGACGTCGCGGTAGCCGCTGCCACGCGAGGACGCAGCGATCCGATCGAGCACCATGGCTGCCGCACGGGCTCCGATCTCGCCGGCCCGCTGCCGCACGGTGGTCAGCGGCGGCGCCAGGCCCGCGGCGAAGTCGAGATCCGCAAACCCCACTACGGCCAGGTCGTCGGGGATTCGCAGCCCCGCCTCAGCCGCCGCCCGGTAGACGTCGACCGCTTCGTGGTCGGTGGCGGTGACGATCGCTGACGGCCGGGGCCGGCGCCGCAGCACCTTCCGGGCGACGTCCAGGGCGTTGTCGCCCGCGACGTTGAGCTTGGAGACGGCGAGCCGGATACCCGCGGCGGCACACGCCCGCTCCAGGCCCCGACGCCGCTCCACGGCCCAGCTCTGCGAAGCCACCTCACGGCTGCTGATGTAGGCGACCTGCCGGTGCCCGAGATCGACGAGATGCCGGGCCACCAGCCGGGTGGCCGCGGCCTCGTCCGTGGTAACAGCGTCGCACATGGCCGCATCGGAGTGGTAGTCGATCATCACCACCGGCACGGTGCGATCCTGCAGTTCGCGAGCGTGATGGTAGTAGGCCAGGCCGAAGGGCGGCCAGAGGATCAGCCCGTCCACGCGGCGGTCAAGGAGCCGGTTCATCAGTCCGATCCCCTGCGACTCATCGGCTTCGAAGTGCGGCATGTGGTCGAGGTCGCCAAGCCAGACGGTGATCGGGAGATAATCCGCCTGGCCGAGCCGCTCGTGGATACCCGCGAGCACCCCGATCCAGAACGAGTCGTAGGGCGGAATCACCACGCCCACCGTCCGCGTCTTTCCGGTCTGCATGCCGCTGACGAGCAGATTGCGCCGCCAGCCGAGGGTCGACGCGGCCGCGACCACACGCTCGCTCGTTCCCTCGCTAAAGCTGCTGCAGTCGCCGCGGAGAATCCGCGACGCTGCGCCGAGTGACACGCCGGCCAGTTCGGCGACGTCTTGAAGCCTCGGGGGGCGACCGGGTGATCGGGATCGGGCAACGCGATTGGCCATGCCCCGAGTGTACCACGCGCGAGCATAGACAGCGGCTGTTAAAGTGGTTAAAACGCCGACATTCGGTGGGGATGCCTCTGAGGCCGCCCGAGTTTGCACCGGTCGAGGAGGGTTGCGATCCATGGATCCAGTCAACACGCCTGCTAGTCGATCGCACTCCGCCACCGAGGGGGGCGCACCGAACGCGCGGCGGTCGTTTCCGTGGCAGGACAGGCCGCGTGGCTCGAGTGACGTGGTCTGGCGGCACGACCGCAACCCCGTGATCGGCCGCCGGCCGCTACCCGGCGTGCAGGGCATCTACAACAGCGCCGTGGTGCCGTTCGGCGCCGGCTACGTGGCCGTCTTTCGGCTCGAGAAGACGACGCGGTTTCCGCGGCTGCACCTCGGCCGCAGCCTCGACGGGCTCTCGTGGAGCATCGACGAGGAGCCGATCCGGTTTGCCAACCATGAGACCGATCCGTCTGACTACGCCTACGACCCGCGGGTCGTGGAGATCGAGGGCACGCACTACATCTCGTGGTGCGGCGGTCACAACGGCCCCACAATCAGCCTTGCCCGCACCGCCGACTTCCACACGTTCGAGCGGCTGGAAAATGCTTTTCTTCCGTTCAACCGCAACGGCGTGCTGTTTCCGCGGCGGATCGGCGGGCGGTACGTGATGCTCAGCCGCCCGAGCGACAACGGCCACACCCCCTTCGGCGACATCTACCTCAGCCACAGCCCGGACATGGTCCACTGGGGCATGCATCGCCTCGTGATGCGAAAGGGGGGCGACCACGTGGGGCAGTGGTGGCAGCGGACCAAGATCGGAGCCGGGCCGATACCGATCGAAACCCGCGACGGCTGGCTGATGATTTATCACGGCGTGATCGACACCTGCAACGGCTTCGTCTACAGCATGGGAGCGGCCCTGCTTGACCTCGACGAACCATGGCGGGTGCTGGCCCGCACCGATCGACACCTCCTGACGCCGGAGGCCGACTACGAGGTCTCCGGGCACGTTCCCAACGTCGTCTTTCCGTGTGCCGCGCTCCACGACCCGGCAGCCGACCGCCTCGCGATCTACTATGGCGCCGCCGACACGTGCACCTGCGTCGCCTACGCCCACCTGGGCGAGTTGATCGACTTCGTGAAGCGGCACTCCGTCGTCTTCTGACGTTCACCGCTCCGCGACAGGTCCCCCGCAGTGACCACGCTCCACCCTCTCGACGCGGCGATCATCGCCGGCTTCGTGCTTGTCACGATGACGGTTGGATTCTGGATCTCGGGGCACGCCTCGAAGAATCTCCGCAGTTATTTCCTCGGGGGAAACGCCATCCCCTGGTACCTGCTCGGTGTTTCGAACGCCTCGGGCATGTTCGACATCAGCGGCACGATGCTGATGGTGTACTGGTTGTTCGTCTACGGCCTAAAGAGCGTCTGGATCCCGTGGCTGTGGCCCGTCTTCAACCAGATCGTGATGATGGCCTACCTGTCGGTCTGGATGCGGCGGTCGGGGGTGGTGACGGGTGCCGACTGGATCGAGCATC
>JBBAVQ010000105.1:0-9636 GCA_040397625.1 Pirellulales bacterium
TTCGTGAGCGCGAAGTTCTGGTAGTCGCGGACGTACTTGTCGGCCCGCAGGTAGGGGCCGTCGAGTTGGCCGGTGGCACGGAGCCGCCGCTGGCAGCCATACGCCAGGCCGTAGAGGCGGTGCGTCCCGCCGCAGGGAGCCCCGCGGATCGGCTGCACGATCTCCTCCTCGACGAGCCGCGGGAGCGACCACTTCTCGCCGTCACGACTCTCCCAGGTGGCGTCGGTTGGCAGGTAGTGCGCCAGCGAGATCAGGGCAAAGGTCAGTTCCGTCTTCGACTTGCACGACCGCTTCTCTTCCTCGATGAGGTCGGCCACGGTGAACTGCTTGCCCTGCACCGTGAGCGGCGAGTTCGCGGCCACGCGGCACTGGGCGAGGATCGCGAGGTACTGGGCGGAGTGCCCCTGCACGCCCACGCCCTTGAGGGCGACCACGCGGTCGTCAACCGCCGCCAGCATCACCTGACCACGGCAGCGGCCGCCCATGTTCGACCAGCCAATCGCACTCACCGGATCGCCCGACGGCCCGCCGACGCGGACCTGGGTGGGGATGCCGAAGGCGATGAACCCGTGCATCACTTCCCACGGCGTGTTCTGCGCCGTGTTGAGCGGACGCCGCTGGTAGGCGGCGAGCGTGTGGGTGATCCGACCGCGGAGCCGCTCGAATCGCTGCGTCTTCGGCGGCGGAGCCCCGGTGGGCTGAAGTCGGGTGACCACGATCGGCGGCGTCTGTCGCCTGGCCGTGGGCGAGGGGGCGACGACCGCCGTCGGCGAACGCGCGGCCTTCGGCTTCGGCTTGTAGTCGGGGTTCGTGGCGTCGTCCACCACCTTGCTCGCCGCATGTTTCAACTGGGATCCCATGGCGACGGCGTCGTTCCAGGAGGGCGTTGAGGGCGTGGCCGGCGCCGGCGAGGCGGGCGGGGCCTTCGCGGCGGTCCGCTTCCGGCTCTGGGCCGCGAGGCGGTCGACCTCTTCCTGGCTCGGCGGCTGCGGCAGCGGGATGAACGCGGGAGTGGGCTCGACCTTCTTGATGATGCCGTCGATGAAGCGGCCGGCGCGGCCGCGCGATGGGGGCGCCGCAGAGCCTGGCCGATCGCCGGCCGTCGCCACGCAACAGACCGCAAGGACCACCGGCAGCAGGCTCGGCCACCCTCCACGCGTCGTTCGCGCAAACAGCACGGGCGTACAAGCCGCCGGCGTCGTGGCGTCGTGATTGGGCATTTCGAACTGTGGTCGGGGCTGGAACGATCTCGTGTGTTCGGGGTATCGACCGGCCGGCCGCACGAATCATGGCCGCCGACGACAAGGCCCCGAGGGTCGGGGCAGATTGCCATCTCGCGCCAACCGCCCCGTCTTCACATGCGGCCCGGATCGCCTCGCTCGCGGTCGGGGCTTCGTGGATTCGTCTGCAACGAGGCAGCGCGAATGAAGCAGCGCGGCGGGCGACTGGTTGCCCGTGCCCGGCTCAAAAAAGCTTGCGAAACTCTTCGGCGATCGACCATTCGGCCGAGGAACCGGCCGGATCGGCCGCCCACTCCCGCCATTTGTTGACGTCATCCCCAAGATCGCGACCGCTCACCTTCTTGAGAGCGCCTACCGCGCGATACTGAACCGCCGGATCGGAGTCTTCAAGCGCCTTGGCAAGCACCGGCACCGCCTCCTTGTCGCCCAGCTCCCCCAGTTCCCGCAGGGCACGCAGCCGGACGTCGATTTCGCGGTCGGTGCGGTATCGCGTGGCAAGATGCGCCACCGCCTCGGCCCCGCCGCGTTTCCGCCAGGCGGTGCAGGCCGCCATTCGGACCCGCTCGTCGGGATCCTCGAGAGCGCCGGTGCAGATCGCCGTGGCCCCTGGCGTTTCGAACTCCACGACCGTGTCGAGAATCACACACCGCACGCGGGCATCGTGCTCCTGGAGGATCTCCTCGGCGAGCTTCCTCGTGAACTCGACCTGATCGGCGTGGCTGCCGGCCTTCGCCTTCTTGGCGTCGGCCGCGAGTTCCTCGATCCGCTCGTCGGCCGTGGGACCATATTTCCGCTCCTCCGCCAGCGTCTTCTCGCTCGTGGTGAGCTTCTTCCACGTCCTGCAGCCCGCAAGCGGCAGGCAGGCCATGGCCATGGCGAACCACGCCAGGGTTGTGCGGCCGCTCAGGTTCATCCCGCGCATGGTGACCGGTCTCCGGGGGGCGGGGGAGCCTAGCGGCGGGCCGACCACCAGTGAAGGCCAGCCGGACGGAATGCCCTTCCCTTGGCACCGCCGACCTGCTTGCATTCGGGAAACACGCCCGTCGCCGGGAGTTCGCCAGCAGGTTTCGGATGTCGCCCCGCATGCCCCGCCTGCCCGTCTTCGCATCCCTCGTCCTTGCACTGGCCGGTTGGTCCCGTGCAGCCGAGGCTCCTGCGGCCGAGGCCTCGCCCGCCTCCGCGCCTCGGTTGGAACAGATCACCGTCCGCGACACGAATGGCCTCCGCACCGTCGCGGGGGAGGTGCTCGTCGAGGCGGTGGACGGCGGCGTGCTGCTCGAACGTGCAGACGACCGATACGAACTCATCCAGCCCGCAACGATCGTCGCGCGGGAGCCACTCGGCGGGGAGCTCGGCTCCGACTCGCCACGGGAGCGTGGGCGGCGGATCATCGCCGAACTTCCGCCGGGATTCGACGTTCACATCACCAAGCATTACGTGGTCTGCTTCAACACCTCCCGCGACTACGCACGATGGTGTGCGGCACTGTTCGAGCGGCTCCACGACGCCTTCGTGAACTTCTGGACGAAGGCCGGCCTCGAGATCGTCGATCCGGCACGGCCGCTGGTGGTCGTGATTTTCGCCGACCGCGCGGCCTACGAGGCGCACGCCGCCGGTGATCTCGGCGCCGCGGCCGATCGCGTCGTCGGCTACTACAACCTTCTCTCCAACCGCGTCACCACCTTCGACCTCACCGGTACCGACGACCTTCCGCGGACGGG
This sequence comes from Pirellulales bacterium, assembly GCA_040397625.1. Classification (GTDB taxonomy): domain Bacteria; phylum Planctomycetota; class Planctomycetia; order Pirellulales; family UBA1268; genus QWPN01. The sequence continues at coordinate 2,963 of JBBAVQ010000105.1, forward strand.
CGGCAGCCCGCAGGGAGGAACAGCGGCCCAGATCATGGCGAGCCCCGCCGCCGCCGGCCTCGTCTCGACGCTCGTCCACGAGGCGACGCACCAGATGGCCTTCAACTGCGGGATGCATCGCCGGCTCGCACCGGTGCCGCTCTGGCTGAGCGAGGGCATCGCCACCTACTTCGAAACGCCCGAACTCGACAGCGATCGGGGCTGGAGGGGGATCGGCGCGATCAACCGGCCGCGGCTCGATCACTTCCTGGCCACGCACCGCCCGGGCGATGTCGCCGCGATCCTCGCCTCCGACGACCGCTTTCGCTCGGCCGACGCGCCGCTCGACGCCTATGCCGTCGCCTGGGCCCTCACGCGCCATCTCGTCGACACCCGCAAGCGGGCATTCGTCGATTACGTCCGACTCCAGGCCGCCAAGCAGCCGCTCGTCGAGGATTCGCCCGAGGAGCGGCTCCGCGATTTCGAGCAGGCCTTCGGTGTCTCCCCGGCGGAGATCGAAGCCGACGTCGTGAAGGCGATGGCGCGGCTCGCGTCACGTCCCGCCCGCTGATGCCTCAGTGGTACATTGTCGGCGACCGGAACCCCATCCCCAGCCCCGGAGGCCAGAAGCCATGAAGGTCACGAAGGTCGTCACGAGCCGTTCGCCCTCCACGCACCGTGTCAGTCGCCGGGCATTCCTCGAAGGCTCGGTCGCAGTGGCCGCCGCCGCGATCCCGGGAGGCGCGTTCGCTGCCGGCAGCGACAGCATCCGGATCGGTCTCGTGGGCTGCGGTGGCCGGGGTGTCGGGGCGGCGGTGCAGGCCGTTGCCGCCCATCCGGGCGTCGTGATCGCGGCCGTCGGCGACCTCTTTGCGGACCAGCTCGACGCCGCGAGGGCGACGCTTTCGGCCACGTGTGGCAACCGCTTCTCGCCAAGGGGCCTGTTTCACGGCGCACAGGCGGCGGAACTCGTGATCGCCTCCGAGGTCGATGCGGTGATCCTCGCCACGCCTCCGTGCTTCCGCCCCGCCGAGATCGCCGCGGCCGTGCGGGCGGGACGGCATGTCTATGCCGAAGCCCCCGTGGGGGTCGATGCGATGGGCGTGCGGTTCGCCGCGGCGGCGGCGGACGACGGCATCCGCCGCAGGCTCTCGCTGGCGTCTGGCTTGCAATCCCGACACCACGCGCCGCTCCGATCGACGGTGGCCGCCGTTGCCTCCGGACGGATTGGACGGCCGCTGCGGGCGGTCGCGATCCATCACGTCGGCCTCCCCTGGGTGCGGCCGCTCCAGCCTGGATGGTCGGCGGAGGATGCCGCCGTCCGAAACTGGATCGGCGTCGATCGGCTTTCCGGCGGCGGTTTTCTGCAGCATCTCGTGCACGCCATCGACCGCTGCTCCTGGGCGCTCGGCGAGCCGACGCCCCTGTCGGCCACCGCGATCCCGGAGGCCATCGCCCTGCCGCAGCCGCTGCACCGCGGCATCGAGGCGGCTGTCCGCATCGCGTTTGTCGACGGGACCTCGTTGGAGGCCGGGATCGTCCGCCGCGAGGGTATCGAGGATCACGTGGCGGAGGCCATCCAGGGCAGCCACGGCACCGCTGATCTCCGACGCTGCACGGTCGCGAAGGACGCGGCGTTGGCGAGCCCGACGGGCGAGGCCAGCGGCCATGCGGCCTGCATGGCCGCGTTCATCGACTCGCTGAGGACCAAGCCGCCCCGCACCGACCTCGCCGCCGCCTGCCGAAGCACCATGCTGGCGGTGATGGCCCGGTCGGCAGCCACGGACGGGGGAACGGTGTCCTGGCACGATCTCTGGCGGCCATCGTCGGCCCCGCTGCCGTCAGGACCCGTACAATCGTCAATGGTGTGATTCGGCCGGCGCGGCCGAGTCGATGAGTTGCCCGACGCCCCGGACCGGGGGCGCGGGGGAGCCGGCTGCGCGGCCCGGTTCCCGGCCGAAAGGCTGCGCGCCGCGTGAAGGACGCGAACGATGGCGACGACGAACCCGACCGCCTACCGGCTGACCATCGCGCTGATCGTGTTCGTGCTGCTCACGTTCATCCTCACGATCACGACGTATCTGTTCTTCAAGCAGCGGACGGACGAGCAGGCGAAGGCGAAAGCGGCCGAGAAGTCCGCCGCTGACAGCAAGGAGGCGTTGAACGTCGCGCAATCCGAGAACCAGAAACTCCGCGAGTGGATTGGCGCGGCAGAAGGCTCCACGCTCGATACGATTGAAACCGATCTGAACAACCTGTTCAGCAAGGACTTCGCCGGATTCAACGAGGAGCCCAAGTCGTACGGTAGGCTGGTGTCATGGCTGCGGCGTGAGTTCGCCACGAAGAATCAGGAACTCAAGGCTGCTGAGAACAAGCGGGCGGATGCTGACAAGGCTGCGGATCAGGCAAAAGCCTCGGCCGAAGACGCCCGCAAGACCGCAGACACTCGAGTTGAGGAGATTCGCGGCGAGCAGCAGCAGGACAAGGAGTCGTTCGACAAGGATCGCAAGAAGATCGAGGAGGAGAAAGACTCGCTACTCAGCGACAAGCAGAAGGCGGAGCAGGCATCCAAGCGGCTTTCCTCCCTGGCCCAATCGATCAAGATGCTCAAGGACCTGCTTCCGTCCAACCGCTGGCAGGAGTTCGCGGAGGCAAAACCGGAGGATCAGCTGGACGCCATCCGAGCCGAAATCGTCGACCTGCGGAAGACGCAGAAGTCGCACAACGAAGAGTTGAGCAGATTCCGGGCCTCGAAAGACGAGGATCGCATTGACGGCTTCGATGGATACATCGCCGCCGTGGATGGAGGCGACGGGAGTGTCACAATCTGGTGTCCATCGACCCGCGGGGCACGGCCGGGCATGGAACTCCGGGTCTTCCAGGCCGACGAGCAGCAACCGCGAAACGACCAGGACAAAGCCACGCTGGTCGTGACGAGCATCGAGGGCCCCTCCCGACTGCGGGCGGCCATTCGCGACGAGTCACCCACCCAACCAATCATTCCCGGCGACGCGGTCGCCTCACACCTCTGGTCGCCCGGCCAGTTCGAGATCGTCGTCGTCGGACTGGGCGGCACGGACGTCGAGGATCGCACGCGACTCACGCGATTGATCGAGGGGGCGGGCGGACGGATCGCCGCAACGGTGACCCCGTCGACCGCATTCGTCTTCGACACCGGCTCGCCTCCGACGGGAGACGACGAGAACGAGGCTGCCCGACAGGTCCGTACGAGGCGGGAGGCCGCCATCCGGGATGCTCGAGACTATGGCGTTCCGGTGGGCAACCGCGACGGCCTGCTGGATCTCCTCGGACTCTCCCGAACGGGCGTCATGTCGTCGCCGTCGCAGGCGACCGGGTCGGCGCGGTGATCGGCCGGCGGCGTCTTTTGGTCAGCCGCCACCGAGGCATGGCATAATGCCGTCCCTCGCGTTCGATCCTGCCGCATCATCGGGATGGTTTCATGACTTCCGCCGTGCTTCGTAGCGCCTCATCCCGAACGTTTCACGCCATCGCCTTCATGGCTGTTCTGTCGTTGCTGTTTCCAGCCGCCAAGGCTGACGAACCGGGCGTGTCGCTCTTCAACGGCACGTCGCTCGAGGGCTGGGAGGGGAAGCCTGAGTTCTGGAGGGTCGAGAACGGCGCCATCGTCGGCGAGACCACCGCCGAGAACCCGACCAAGGGCAACACCTTCCTGATCTGGCGGCAGGGGCTGGTGGACGACTTCGAACTCACGCTGGACTTCCGGTTACGAAACCACAATAGCGGCATCCAGTATCGCAGCCAGGATCTGGGCAACTTTGTCGTCGGCGGCTACCAGGGCGACATCCACGAGGGCCAGTACAACGGCATCACCTACGAGGAGAAGGGCCGAGGGATCCTCTGTCAGCGGGGTGAGCGGGTCACGATCGGGGCGGATGGCACGAAGGTCGCCGGCGAACCGATTGGCGACACCGTCGAACTCCAGAAGGTGATCAAGCAGGGCGGCTGGAACGAATACCGCATCGTGGCCCGGGGCCCGAGGCTCCAGCACTTCATCAACGGCCAGTTGATGTCGGAGACGCTCGATGAGCAGGCCGACAAGCGATCCATGCAGGGCATCCTCGCTCTGCAGTTGCACGCCGGGCCGCCGATGAAGGTGGAGTTCAAGGACATCCGGCTCAAGCGGCTGGAGCTCACCGACGGCCGAAAGAAGCTGGTGCTCGTGGCCGGCCGGCCGAGCCACGCTCCCGGTGAGCATGAACACCGCGCCGGCACCCTGCTCGCCGAGAAGTGCCTCGACTACCACTTCGCCCGGGAGCCACTCCCGCAGCTCGTCACCGAGACGTACACCGGCGGCTGGCCGGCCGACCCGACCGCCTTCGACAACGCCGATGCGATTTTCTTCTTCGCCGACGGTGGCGACGGTCACCCGGTGCTGCAGAGCAACCACCTGGCCCAGATCGACGCTCTTGCCAAACGCGGTGTTGGCATCGCCTGCCTCCACTACGCGGTCGAGGTGCCGAAGGAGAAGGGCGGCCCCGAGTTCCTCTCGTGGCTCGGCGGCTACTTCGAGCCTCACTGGTCGGTGAACCCGCACTGGACGCTCGCCAAGACCGAGCTCGCCGAGAGCCATCCGATCGCCCGGGGCGTGAAGCCCTTCGAAACGGACGACGAGTGGTACTACCACATGCGGTTTCGCGATCCGCCAGAAGGGCTGACGCTGCTCCTCACCGCGGTGCCACCGGATGCGACGCGTGAAGGACCGGATCACTCCCACCACGGCAATCCGGCAGTCCGTGCCGGCAAGGGAAGCCGCGAGGCACTCGCCTGGGCCTACGAGCGGCCCGGCGGCGGCCGCGGCTTTGGCTGCACCGGCGCCCACTTCCACCGCAACTGGGCCCACGACGACTTCCGGACGATGATGCTCAACGCGCTGGTGTGGACGGCGGGCCTCGACGTACCCGAAGGGGGCGTGGCCTCAGCCGTGTCGGCCGATGACCTGGCCGCCAACTTGGACGACAAGCCGCCGAAGAAGTAACCCTCCCAGGAGATTTCGCGATGCCCACGATCACCGTCGAAGGTAAAGGTTCGTTTCAGGTCCCGGTCGGCAAGCGGCTCGTCAACGCGCTCGAGGACGAGTGCGGCACCGACCAACTTCACGCCTGCGGCGGCGTGGCCCGCTGCACCACCTGCCGCGTCGAGTTCGTGGCGGGCGAGCCCGCGGCGATGACGCAGGCAGAAAAGGACGTGCTGGCGGCCAAGGGCGTGACCACGCCCGGCGTGCGGCTCTCGTGCCAGATCGCCTGCGACGGCGACATGACCGTCCGCCTGATCAGCCGCTTCGAAGGCTCTGGCCGCAAGGACTCCGGCCATCGCTGCGCCGACGAGATCCAGCCGTCGCCGACGTAGGACACGGTTTTCAGCGGAGCACAGGTTTTTAAGTAGCACAGGTTTTCAACCTGTGCCCTTCTCCGACCGCAGGTTCAAAACCTGCGGCTACGTCTGATTCGACGCGCCGCACATCCGCTCCACGATCCCCGCGACGTCGGTCATCGCGAGCGCCGTGGCGTCGATCACGTCGGGCCGCGACGCGATGAAGATCGTCTCGTGCGGGTTCGCTGGATCGACAGCGCCATGCGAGCCCTTCACGAGCGACACGTCGAGCGGAATCGTGATCTGCGGTAGCCGGGTGCGGTCGAGGTGGAGTTCGAGCGGGTCGTAGCCGGGCTTCCGGTGGATGTCGATCGTGCGAGCAAACGTGGGGGCCTTGGCGTCGTCGAGCCAGTAAAAGTACGTCTGCCACGAATCGAGGCCGCTCTCGATGACGACGTCGCCGCAGCGGCTCTCCTGCCGAGGCTGGCCAGGGGCCACGAGGCCCGCTGCAACGAGGTCATCGCCAGACAACACTCGGCCCACCCCTGCCCTGCCCCGGAAGAGATCGGCCACGGTGGCGGCGTCGGCGGGATCGCGAAGATAGACGTGGCCGATCTGGTGGTCGGCGAGCGTCCAGGCCCGGCTGGCGGCGAGGTCGAGAATCTCCCCTTCGGCCGTCTCGCGGACGGCCAGCATGCCGGCCTCCCGGAGGATACGGTTGGGGTGCAGCGCGTGCGCCACGGGGCGGATCCGGTATTCGCCCGCAACGAGCACGGTGAGGTTCTCCCGGCCGACGATCGCGGCGAAGTCGTCGATGAGCGTGCCGATCTCGGCGTCGAGCTCCCCACAGGCCGCGAGGGCCGGCGGACTGTCGGGGCCGGTGCGTTGGGCGGCGTAGTCGAGATGTGGCAGGTAGACGACCGCCAGGTGGGGCGGCGCAGGCCGCGACGCCTCGACGAAGCTCCGTGCGATCCACCGCGACGACTCGATGCCTGCGACCGGGCCCCAGAACTTGTGCAGCGGAAACTCCCCGAGCGTCTCGCGAAGCGACGCGTAGAGCGGTTCCGGATTCGTGTGGCACCACATCGTCTCGCTGCCATCGGGGTTGTGTTTCGGCGCGGGCAGGCAGACGAGGTCGGCGGTGGCGTATTTCGACTGCAGCAGAAACCAGGCCGCCGTCCGCAGGTCAGGCCGCACCCGCTTGATCCGGTCCCAGAGCCTCGGTGAGTGGTGGACCGAGTCGGGACTGATCCACATTTCGAGGTGGTTCGTGCCGCGGTCGAAGAGGCCGTTGGCGACAATGCCGTGGGCGGCGGATGTCGTGCCGGTGGTAAGCGCCGCCT